>JBBIRG010000206.1:3822-5285 GCA_037441945.1 Bacteroidota bacterium
ATCGTATCTAACCCTGTATAGTCCCTCAAACGCCAATTTAATAAATTTACCGGTTGCGTTCCGAAGTTGTATAATTCAACGAACTCATCTTTATCCAGCGCCGTTACGGGCTTAAACATCACTTCGGTAAATGTTATCGAGTCAGCCTGGGCAAAATCGCTTACCCTAACCGTATCCGCTCGTTTATTGTTTGCGGGATTTTGATCGGGGAAAGGGATCAAGCTTGAAGGAATGATTTGTGCGATAAACCGATGCAAACCCGCGGTTAATAATTCAAATTCGGTTTCAATAAACAAAGAATCGCCCGGGGAAAGAATTTCATCTACCTGGGTCGAATCAAATTCTTCTCCGGGATCGCCGTTCATGTTTTCGTTTGTGTCCAGAAACCATTTGATAAGCGCCGATTCAATAGTTTGCAGTCCGGTATTTTTTAGCTGACCCTGAATGCCTAAAGTGAAACCTACTTTGGGATTCGCCGGAGAAAAGGAAAGCTTTCGGCCGCTGATGGAAAGATCATAATCTTTTGGCGATACGCTGTTGGTAAATCCCGGCGTACCGTTTTCAGTTAATCCTTTTTTCCAGTTTCCAGAAGAATTGTTGTGATTGCCGATAATAATTTTTTCAAGCGAATATCCGTTAGTAAACGATGAGTTGTTCCAGCTGAAACGCGACACGGTATCTCCGCTAGTATTAATCAGTCTTATTGAGTCTGTAAGTGCCAGTCCATTGCCGATGGTATTGTTTCCGAATCTCAAAATTAATGCGGATAAAGGAACCAACCCGCTGTACTGGCCGTTTATTAAATCGTAATTATTAACAAATATGACGCCGAATTGCCCGGGCTGTATCACTGTGCCGTAACCGGCGTTCACAATGGTATCCAGCGCGTTGTTATCGCGTATTTTCCAGTTGCCGACATTAACGGGCTGAGAACCGAAATTATAAATTTCTATGTACTCGTTCTGGTTCTCGTTTGCCGGTAAAGGGTGAAACATTACTTCAGACAATGTCACGCTGTCGGTCTGCGCATGGGCGTTCAGGGATATGCCGATGAGGCTTACAAACAGAATACAAAACCATTTCATCATCGCACCGTTATTTTATTTTTTCAAGAATGTTATTTTTAAATTCCATCACATGCACCGCCGAATTGACGCGTGACCCTTCTTTGAAAACGATCCGGTTGTGCAGGCCTTTCCATTCGACGCCGCCGCTGAAGCATTCGCGGAAATCATCGCGGTCATAAGCGCCCTTTTCGACATACGCCGCGATCATCGTCATCGCATCGTAACCGAAAAAGGATTCGCGTTCCGGATTTTTTTTGTACGCGGCGCGGTAATCGCTTATGAATTCAGCCGTTTTCCGGTCGTCGGCGTCAACACGGTAATCCAGCGTGAACGTCAGCCCGTTAATATAGGACTGGTGCTGTCTGAGCGTCTGTAACTGGTTCCAGTGATCGCCGC
>JBBIRG010000207.1:0-5279 GCA_037441945.1 Bacteroidota bacterium
CCGAATACAGTCGGATTCTGGACTGAGGAACTACCGGTAAAAGAGGGAGCAAAGGAGACAATAAAAATTGGAAAAAATAATTATCGAATCTTTGTTGTCCGGAGAATGGCCCTTTTTCCGGCTTACACGGGCGAACTGGTGATTGACGCGGCTGAATTGGACTGTGAGATTAACATACCAATGTTCCGCAATACTTATGATCCGTTCCCTGCTCTTTTTTCTGATCCGTTAGGTAAGACCGTTGTCCGGCGGCTCGCCACTCCTCTTGTTACGGTTAAAGTTGAGGAGCTTCCGAAAACCGGCCAGCCAAGGGACTTCAACGGATTAGTCGGACAGTTTGACATTGAAATGCAGCCGGATAAAACAAAACTGAAAACGGGGGAGTCTGTCACCGTGCGGGTCACATTTGCAGGCGCAGGGAATATCATGTCCGCCGAAGCGGTTAACTCCCCGTTTCCCGCGGAGTTTAAGATATTCAGTCCGGTTGTGCGTTATAATGTTCAGCGCGACCCGTCCTCCATAAAGGGACAGAAGACATTTGAGTGGATGGCGATCCCGAAAATACGCGGCGAATACGGGATCGCGCCTTACTCTTTTTCATATTATGATCCTGCCTTAAAAAAATACGTTTCCAAACAAAGCGCAGGATTTACGATCCGTGTTGATCAGGGCGCGGTAGGACAAAACGATACAACGGTATTTATGGTGAAACCCATCCTACCAGCCGGACTGAAATCCGAGGCCGATAAACCCGGCCGGGCGGAAAGGCTGCTGTTCAACGTATGGACATTCTGGATCAGCTTTCTGGCGCCGCCGGCTGTTTTATGGACCATACTGGCATGGCGGCGGCTGAAGCCGAAAATGCAAACGAGAAAATCGAAACGCCATGTAAAAAACATTTCAAAAATATCCTTAAAAAGTCTGCTTGCTTTAGCCGAGCGTTTGGAGTCTATGAAAAAAGAAGACGTATACGCTGAATTAAGAAGAATACTTCTGAATTTTATTTCAGAGCGTTATGCAATCAGTCCGGCCTACACAGAGCGGCATACCTTCGATGTAAAAATGTGTCAGGCGGGCGTTGACAGTAAGAATACCGAAAGGGTTTGGAACTTGTTAAGCCGGTGTGACGAAATGCGGTACGCTCCGAGAACCGATCATGCGGAAACGTCCGCCGATATTAAATCCTGCATCCGCCTGATCCGCGAATGGGACGGAAAAAACATACTGTCCCTGAAGGAAAAACATGAATCCGATAACTGTCAGACGGAGCGTCATTAAAAGATGATCAATCTTTTTTGCATATTATTCACAATGCTGTTTACGGTTGTTGATGTGACCGAAGCCAATCGCTTGTATTATGAAGGACGGTATTCCGAGTCGCTGATGCAATATGAAAATCTTCTGGAGAAAGATCCGCAATCGGCGGCTCTGCATTACAACGCCGGTAACGCGTGTTTCCGGATGCGGCTGTACGGACGGGCGATATTTCATTATCGGCAGTCTCTGTCCCTTTCTCCCCGGGATGAGGACGCGCGTAATAATCTGAAACTAGCCGAATCATCGCTGTCCCGGCCAGCGCCTTCCTTGGGGCCGTTTTCTTTCAGTAAATTTTTCCGTGAGCTGCCGGCCTATGTGCCCCTGAACGTAACCGTAATTATACTGCTGATTTTCTGGTACGCTGTAATGATCTTCGCGCTTATCCGGCTGATACGGCCTGATTACGCAAAAAAAACGCTGTTTCCGCTGATCCTAGCCGGTTCGTTGTTTTTGTTGTCGTCTGTCTTTATTATCGGGAACCGCCTCGCGATAAATAATTACAAAGAAGCCGTCATTCTGAAGCCGGTAACTGAAGCCCGTACGGAACCCGGAATCTCCGGTACGGTCTTATTTGAAGTTTACGAAGGTTGGAGCGCCGAAATACAAGCTGAAGAGCCGGAGTGGCTAAGGATCCGCTTGGACAGCGGCAATGAAGGATGGATAAGACGTGATGACGCGGGTGTTGTCAATTATGATTGATATAATCAGAAAAAACCTACTGAAGCTGCCTGCGCTGAAACTCGCGGCGCTGACGGTTTGCCTGATTTTTATGTTTACCGGAACGGGCATACGGTTTCCGTGGAGTCCGGTTGTATCGGTTTCTGCCGGTTTGTTGCTGGCGACCACCGCTTACGTTTTTCACCGGTTTTCTGTCATTTCAAATTTCTCCTGGTTTTCTGCGGTTGTGTTAATGATATCGGCCAGGATGGCGCCGGATCATACGCCGGAGGACTCAATCGTGATTTATTCGGAAACCGGCAGAGAAACAGCGGTGACGGGTTATGTTTGTTCGGATCCGCTCAAAACAAAGAAGGGTCACCGATTTTATTTTCAAACCGATTCGATTTATTTCACGCGGCATATCGGATTTCCGGTTTCCGGAAAAATTGCCGTCAGGCTTGGCGAAGGGGTATCAACCATACCCGAGTACGGCGACGGACTGAAGTTGTACGGCATGGTCAGCCGGCCTTTTAGCGAGAGAAATCCCGGGGAATTTGATTACGCGGCCTATCTAAAAAGGGAAGGCGCCGCCGCAACTCTGTCCATACGGCTTAATGATTTTGTTGAATACACAGGCAAACGCAGCGGTAACCGGTTCTATGCCGGATACGTGCTTCCCGTGAAACATTACATACTCCGGCTGTTCCGGGATCTGCATTCTCCGGAGGCGGCATCGATACTTTCCGCGCTGCTTCTGGGAGTTCGTTCGGAACTGCCCGACGAAATCTATGAGGCGTTCTCGATGAGCGGAACGGTACACGTGCTTTCGCTGAGCGGACTTCATGTGGGATTCATCCTGGCGCTGTTGTGGGGGTTGTTCAGTTTTCTGCGCGTGCCGTTTGCCTGGCGGGCGGTCATGATTGCCGGGGCGTTGTGGTATTACGCGGCGATTGCGGATTTTACGCCGTCGGTAACGCGCGCCGTCATCATGGCGACGGTTGTGCTGGCCGGCGAGTTGATCCAGCGCCGGAGAATGATCATCAACAACCTGTTGATTGCGATGATCTTGATCCTGTTTATCGATCCCGACGCCCTTTTTCATATCGGGTTCCAGTTATCGTTTACCGCGGTCATCGCCATTGTCTGGCTGTATCCGAAATTGGAATCGTATCTGCTGATCGCCGGTATTCTGAAAGAAGGCGGCAACGCGCTGATCCGCAAAACCATAGCGCTTCTGCTGGTTTCGTTCGCGGCGCAGATCGGGACGCTGCCGTTTACGGCGTACTATTTTTACTGCATTCCGCTGTTGGCTGTTACGGCGAATATTTTTGTTGTTCCTCTCGCCGGGCTGGTAATGACGCTCGGATTTATCACGGCCGCAACGGCGCCGTTAAGCCTGACCCTTTCCGGGTATTACGCCGCCGTCAATGAGCGGCTGATTGCGCTTATGACCGCGATCCCGCAATGGTTTACGCAGATTCCTCTGGCCTACACTGATTTCTACCGGATGTCCGTTCCGATGCTGGTGGTTTATTTTTTAATTCTTGCGTGGCTTGCTTTATGGAAGTTTCGGCCGATCCGGATGGCCGGGCTGTATGTCCTGTTGATCGGAGTTAACGCTGCGGTCTGGTACAGGGCGTTTGATAATGAAAAATATCTGACGGTGACTTTTCTCGATGTCGGACAGGGTGACTGCGCCGTGGTAAGAACGCCGGAAGACCGGATCATTCTGATTGACGCAGGCGATCGTAATGAGACGTACGATTACGGGGAAAGCGTGATTGCGCCCTATCTGCGCAAGCAGGGTATTTCCAGGATTCATTATCTGATTATGACGCATCCGCATGACGATCACATTGGCGGTATAGCTTACCTGGCGAGGCATTTTGACGTGGATACAGTGCTTCACAACGGACTGCCGGTACGATCCGGAATCTTTTTTGAAATTCTCGGGGAAATGCGCGCGCAAAAAACACCGCACCGACCGCTGCGCGAAGGCGACGCCGTAAGCACTTCCGACGGAGTTCACATGTTCGTGTTATCGCCGGGCGCGGATTATCTCGAGGGCAAACCCTATGACAATATCAACAACGGTTCCTTAGTGATTGCTATGCGTTACGGCAGGCACCAGATTCTGTGGATGGGGGACTCTGAGCAAAATCGGTTTGGTCATTTCAATAAATATGCTTATTTTATGAAAAGCGACGTGATCCGGGTTTCGCATCACGGCGCGGGTAACGGTACATCGCCGGACCTGATCCGTATGGTTCAGCCGGAAACGGCAGTGATTTCTGTCGGGAAGTTCAACCGGCACAACCACCCGTCAGCGCAGGTTGTGCAGGCCTATGAGATGGCCGGCTCGGAGGTTTTGCGAACCGATGAGTCCGGAGCGATTGTCCTGCGGTCGGACGGTATAACGCTGCAAAGGATACGGTAAAATGGCGGGATACGATTTACTGCTGCTGGTCGGTTTTTTTATCGGGACTGTGTTCTACGGCGCTCTGCTGTTCGAGGTGATCCGGCGGTTTAACAGGCTGTATCATGAGTATGTTTTTATTCTCTTGATACTTGTTCTGGGTTTGTGGCACGGATTCCAGTTTCTCGCGCTGGTGATCAAGCAGATCTTCGGTCGTCCGGCCATTGAAATTTATTCGGAGATACGCTATTACGCCTTGTACAGCATCGTTTTTTTCCCTCCGTTGATCGTCCATCTTCATTCGTCGTTTCTAGGATATATCCGAAGCCAGATCGGGAAACAATCGTTTTTTCATAAATGGACGCCCTTGCTGACGTACCTCCCGATCATCGCAATCATCTACATCGGCCAGTATACCATCATTGATTATCGGAATCGGATCCTGGACGAAAATCTGAGTTTCATTCCGTATTTTGTTTTTTTTACCGTCATTTGCCTTTGGATTTCAGCCTTGCTTTCGGTCTGGATTATTCTCATCAACCGGAATGAAAAGTGGCGGCAGTTTTTTATTGTGGAAGCGGTCTGCCTGCTGGTGATCAGCGCTCTGCTGATGTATTTTTATTTTTACGGAGGAACCGGAAATGTACGTCTTGACAAATCGCTGCGCACGCTCGTTATTGTTTCGTCCATACTTCCGACGGGCGCTTTGATTTACCTGCTTTACAAGTATCCGTTTTTTTCGCTCTTCGCAAGACCCGGATTTTTATCGCTGATCATTGCCGGGATTTATCTGTGCGTTTATATTATCGTATCGAAAGAAATCCAGAAAGCGGGCGAAGACAACCCCGGCGTCAGCGTTTACGTGCTGGAGACGCTTCTCGTGTGC
>JBBIRG010000208.1:0-5249 GCA_037441945.1 Bacteroidota bacterium
CTGTAAGATGCTCAAACTGAAAAATCCGACCGACGCCAAAGTGGACCGGAAAATTCTGGAACTGAAGCGGCTCTATCTGTGGAGCAGCCAGCTTGTCGGTTAACGATTCGCATGCAATTGCTTGTCATAAACATCCACTGAAAAAAAAAGGAGTCATACAGATGAATTTTCCGGCCGATTTATTATATACCGCATCTCATGAATGGGCGCGGATTGAAGGCGACACGCTGACCATGGGTTTGACTGATTATGCGCAGTCTGAATTAGGCGATATCGTATTTGTGGAAATGCCCGAGCCCGGCAAGAAAGCCGAAACCGGCAAGGCCCTCGGTTCCATCGAAGCGGTAAAAACCGTCAGCGATATTTATGCGCCCCTGACCGGCGAAGTGATTGCTGTCAACGAGAACCTGAAAGATAACCCGCAGCTGATTAATACCGATCCTTACGGCGAGGGCTGGATCCTGAAAATCAAGATCAGCGATATGTCCGCCAAAAGCGGCCTGATGAACGCTGAACAGTATCAGGCAACCGCTGCTCATTAACGGCAGCCCGATAACACCGGAACGACTTAATAATATGGGCAGGGTTGCTTATCAGCGCCTGCCCATTATACGTTCATTATGAAAATGCCGATGAACCGAAAATTAAAAAAATAACGCGCCGAAAAAAAAGCCGGAAAAAAAGTTTCAAAGAAACAAAAGAAACTTTTAACGGAAAAAAAGAACGCGTTATTGAGAAGCCCTGGCCGGAAAACAATTAAAACAGGCAAACCGGCTGCTAAAAAAGCCGGATCAGCCCGTAAGCGGTCCTTTCAGCCGGAGCCGGGTTTATACCGGGCCATAGCGGAACAACTCGCCGAAATGGTAATCGTCCGTGATGCGGACAGCCGGATCATTTTTGTTTCCGGGCCATTCTCGTCTTTTTTTGGTTTAACAACAGACGCGATCAACGGGATGACTGTCACAGAATTCATGAACCTGCCCGAAATTCAGAGCCGAATGAGCGATTCTTTTAACCGCGCGCTGGCCAGGTGGAACGGAACGGATCACAAGAAAGAACCGGTTCGGGTTGAATTTGCGTCGCCCGGGCCTGCCGTGTTTTCATGTGAATTCGGATCTGTCCCAGGCGGTCAATGGTTCAGGATGAAAGACCTGACCGCGCAGTCGCAGTCCGAATCGATGATCGCGGTGGCCGCCAAAGACCTGGAAAACCGGAAATTTGATTTTGAAAAACGCTACCGGGAAATGGAACGTTCACAAAGCGAACTGGAGCGGATGAAACATGATATCCTTGAAGCCAACCGGTTAAAATCTGAGTTTCTTGCCAACATGAGCCATGAGCTGCGCACGCCGCTGAATTCGATCCTGGCGCTCTCCAGCATTCTACTGACGCGCATGGACGGCGAACTGAACGAGGAACAGGAAAAGCAGATCATCATCATTGAGCGCAGCGGAAAAAACCTGCTTCGCCTCATCAACGATATTCTCGATCTTTCGAAAATCGAAGCCGGACGCATGGATCTCATCATTTCCGAATACGACGTCCTGGAATTCGTCGAAAACATCAAAATGACCATTATGCCCCTGATCCGGGAATCAAGCCTGGAATTCATCGCCGATATCGATCCGTCCATTGAGGTGCACAGCACCGATGAAAATAAACTCAAACAAATTTTGCTTAATCTTCTCTCGAACGCGGTCAAATTCACGCCGAGCGGATCGGTAACCCTGAGCATCCAGCCCACAAAATTCGCCGATGTGCTCGAATTCAGCGTGATCGATACCGGCATCGGCATCGACTCCAGCCATTTTGATACCATCTTCGATCCGTTCCGTCAGCTAGACGGATCCGCAACGCGGAAATACGGAGGCACCGGCCTCGGGCTCGCCATCACGAAAAAAATCGTCGAATTGCTCGGCGGACGCCTGACCGTGGAAAGCGAAATCGGCAAAGGATCCGCATTCCGTTTCTTTATACCGTCGCGGCGGCGCGGAATGGAAAACAACATCCTGACGGAGAATGAAATCGAACAGATGATCCGGCAGACCGGAACCGGACGGAAAGAGGAAGAAACCGATACTTTCACCGTCCAGCTTGACTCGGAAAAGAAAACGATACTGCTGATCGACGACGATAAAGAGTCGCTGTATATCATGAAAAAATATATCGATGGCAATCTTTATCAAACTCTTATGGCGAAAGACGGAGATGACGGTATCGCAAAGGCTGTTGAGTTTCAGCCGGATATCATTGTGCTGGACATCATGATGCCTAAAAAGGACGGATGGATCGTTCTGCAGGAACTGAAGCAGAATGCGGTTACCCGGCAAATTCCCGTCATGATTATCTCGATCGTCGACAACAAGAAATTAGGATTCAGCCTCGGCGCATCGGATTATATTGTCAAACCCGTCGTTAAGGACATGCTGCTCAAACGGATCAGTAAATTGTGCGCCGAGAAGGAACTGAAGCGCATCCTGATCGTGGACGATGACCTTACGCAGGCCGAACTCGTCGAGGAAATCCTGCAAAGCGACGATTATCTTTCCGAAGTAGCCACCAGCGGCGAAATGGCCATCCAACTTGTCCGTCGAAAATCCTATGATTTGATCATACTGGATCTGCTGATGCCGCAGGTAGACGGATTCGTTGTGCTGGACAATCTCCGGAACGATCCGATCGCGAATAAGACGCCGGTCCTGATCCTGACCGGAAAACTGTTGACCAAAGACGACCAGGAAAAACTCAGCGGAAAAAATTATCACCTCTTCATGAAAAGCATGTTTTCGCGCGAGAAATTACTGGAGGAAATCCACGCGATTTTAGGCCGGAATTAAGGAGCGGCTTTACAAAGTGAGTAGGCTATGCAGCAGACAAATCCAATGAAAATCCTGATTGTCGACGACATTCCCGATAACCGGTACTCGATACGGAAAACACTCCAGCAAGCTGATTATCTTTTTCTGGAAGCGCACGACGGCGTATCAGCCATTGAAACCGTACAGAAAGAACGACCCGATATCATCCTGCTGGACGTGCGAATGCCCGGCATCGACGGCTTCGAGATCTGCCACCGCATCCGCGACCAGTTTCCGCTAATCCCGGTCGTTTTTATCACCGCCAACCTCAAAGATGTTATGGATCAGGTCAAAGGTTTTGAAAAGGGAGGCGACGATTACGTCATCCAGCCGTACGATCCGAACGACCTGCGCATGAAAGTCAAGGCGCTTCTCCGGAACAAGAAAGCGATTGACGCGATGGCGGCCGAAATTGAGCGCCTCTCCAGGAATAAGACGGAACTGCTCCTGTCACAGGAAGACCTGAAAAAAATCAACGACCGCCTGCTTGAAACGAACCAGTACATGGAATCCATTTCCATCACTGATCCGGTTACGGCTTTATACAACCGAAAATATTTTCACCAACGGTTAGAGAAGGAACTCAGCGCGGTACAACGCTACCGCCACGAATCGACCGCGCTGTTTTTGGAAATTGACCGGTACGACAAGATTCACCGGGACTACGGCGAACTGCAGTCCCATGTTTTTCTTAAGGAACTCGCGAGCTTGCTGGTCAACTCCGTCCGCCAGTCCGACGTGATCACTCGTTATGAAAACGGACGTTTCGGAATGATTTTTACGCATACTGTCGAAAACAAATCCATGGTCAAAGCGCAGATGATCTTTGAATCCGTTTCGTCCTATCCCTTTCCTCTCTACGAGGATCTCATGCCGGCGGATCATCCTCAGTTGTCTCAGGACGCCTGTGTTATAGGCGTTTCCGTCGCCGCGCTGGGGCTTCAGCATGAATGGATCGAAACGAGCGCGGACGTCCTGAAATCGCTCGAGTCGGCGCTTTTAGAAGCAAAATTACAGGGCGGCAATATGACCCTGTTTGGAAAAAATATTCATAAATAAATATACATCCAACCCAAGGAGAACCCAATGCCTAATTTTTACCGTGACAACGACGACATTCTGTTTCACATGAAAAACATGGATCTGAGCCGTGTTGTCGAACTGAAAGAGGATTATTTCGCGGAAAAAGACATGATCGGGAGCGTTGAGGAAGCCGTTGAAACCTATGACAGCATGCTGGAGATCGTGGGTAATATCGCCGGTACCGTCATAGCGCCTAAAGCCATGGAAGTGGATCAACAAGGCGCGACGTTTGAAAACGGCGAAGTGACATACGCCCCGGCAACCGCCGCATCGCTTGAAGTCTGCAAGCAGTCCGAATTGTTCGGATTCACCCTTCCCCGTAAATACGGCGGTCTGAATTGTCCGGTCACGATTTATACCATCGCGATTGAAATGATATCCCGCGCGGACGCTTCATTCATGAACATCTACGGCCTGCAGGATGATATCGCCGGAACGATCAATAAATTCGCCGATGAAGAAATCAAAAACAAATTTCTCCCTCGCTTGTGTTCCGGCGAAGTGACATCGGCAATGTCGCTCACCGAACCGGAAGCCGGAAGCGACCTGCAGGCGGTTATGCTTAAAGCGACGCAGAACGAGAACGGGCAATGGTTTCTAAACGGCGTCAAACGGTTCATCACCAACGGCTGCGGCGAAATCTCGCTGGTACTGGCCCGCAGCGAAGAAAATACGTATGACGCGCGCGGTCTTTCCATGTTTCTGTACGAGCGCGACAAGAACATGACCATCCGCCGCATCGAGCATAAAATGGGCATACACGGCTCCCCGACCTGCGAACTGCAGTTTGACAACGCGCCGGCAATCCTCATAGGCCAGAGAAAAATGGGACTCATCAAGTACGTCATGGCGCTGATGAACGAGGCGCGCGTGGGCATTTCCTCTCAGGCAGTCGGTATCGCCGAGGCGGCTTACCGGGCGGCGAAAAAATATTCCGAGGAACGCGTGCAGTTCAAACAGCCGATCAAGAACATCATCCCAGTCACGGAAATGTTGGTCAGCATGAAAGTCAAAATTGAGGCGGGGCGCACGCTGCTCTACGAGACCACCCGGATGGTGGATCTCAAAGACGGATACGAGCATCAGCAGGAAAAAGGAACAGATCCCGCCCGGGAAATACGCGACCTGGCGAAAAAGTACGGCGCGTACGCGAACATGCTGACACCGCTGTGCAAGGCGCACACCACCGAAATGGCCAATGAAGTCGCTTACGACGGTATTCAGATCCACGGCGGCGCGGGGTATATGAAGGAATTCGACGCCGAACGGTATTTCCGCGATGCGCGCATTACGAACATCTACGAAGGC
>JBBIRG010000209.1:0-643 GCA_037441945.1 Bacteroidota bacterium
ATCGACCGTCTTGATAAAATCACCGAACAGTACGGAAACCGCTTCCGCCATTTCTTACTGGAAAAATCGGCGCAAATCATCCGTCAGTCCCTGCGCCAGGTTGACGTTGCAGCGAGACTCGAAGACGACCGCCTGGCGATCATTCTGATCGAAAGCCCCGTCGCGCAGACTCAGGAATGCGCGTTCCGCATCCGGAAACAGATCGAAATGGCGCCGTTTGCCATCGACGACATTCTCATTCCGGTGCGGGCAAACACGGGCGTCGCGCAGTTCGGCGTTCAGGGCGATTCCATCGAAAAACTGATGCAGGAAGCCGGTTTATCGCTGAGTCAGGCGAAAAACGGCGCCTCTCATTAAACCTACACGGGAGTTTTTGTGGTTATCGGAAAAGTCATCGGCAATGTATGGGCGACGCGCAAGGACGAAAAACTGACCGGCGTGAAACTGCTGATCGTCCGCAGCATCGACCTGCAGGGAAATGAAAAAGACCCGTTCGTTATCGCGGCGGACTCAGTCGGCGCGGGCGTCGGCGAAACGGTGCTCTACTGCACCGGAAGTTCCGCGCGTTACACTGAAACCAGCAAAGATCGCCCGGTAGACGCCGTCATCATGGCAATCGTCGATAAAATTGAAGTTTATTAAC
>JBBIRG010000209.1:671-5219 GCA_037441945.1 Bacteroidota bacterium
CATCGGAACCGTCTGGGCGACCCGGAAACATCCGTCGCTGGAGGGATACCGCCTGCAGATCCTTCAGCCTGTCAACTCCGATCTCAAGCCGGTAGGGCTTCCGCTCGTCGGCACCGATTCCATCGGAGCGGGCCAGCCGGATGAGCTGGTCTATTACGTCACCTCCGGCGAAGCGCCCATCCCGTTTGGCAAACAATGTCCTACCGATGTTACCATCATCGGTATCGTCGACAGGATCGACCGTAAGTGAAAAACGGTTTCCCATACTGAAACCGGATTCCATATAGTAATCGACCGTTAACGTATAACCGACTTTAAGAAAACCGCGCATGCCGAAATTTGTTGACCACAGCAACGATCTGATCGACAAGTATCTCCAGGAAATCGGTAACGTTCCTTTGCTGACTCCGGACGAAGAAATCGATATGGCGAAAAAAATTAAAGCCGGCGATGAACAAGCGCTGGAACGCCTGACCAAAGCTAATCTCCGGTTCGTTGTGATGGTGGCTAAACAATACCAGAACCAGGGGCTTTCGCTGAACGACATGATCAACGAAGGAAATATCGGCCTCATCAAAGCGGCTAAGCGGTTCGACGCTACGCGCGGATTCAAGTTCATTTCCTACGCCGTATGGTGGATCCGCCAGTCCATCCTGCAGGCGCTGGCCGAGCAGTCGCGCGTCGTCCGTCTTCCGCAGAACAAGATCGGCGCCATCAGCCGGATCGGGAAAGTCTTTAGCGACTTGGAACAGGAATTCGAGCGCGAACCGAGCATGGAAGAAATCGCTGACCAGATGGACCTGACCGCCGAAGAAGTCAATACGACCCTCCAGCTTTCAAGCCGGCACCTGTCCGTCGACGAACCGATCAACGACGAGGACGCCAATACGCTGATGGACGTAATTGAAAACAACCAGCAGGTAGCCCCCGACCAGGAGCTGATTACCGAATCGCTGAAAGTGGAAATCAAGAACGCGCTTGAAACATTGTCCTCACGGGAACGGGAAGTTATCAAGCTGTATTTCGGCATCGACGAAGACCATCCGCTGACACTCGAGGAAATAGGAGAACGGTTCGGCCTGACACGCGAACGCGTGCGCCAGATCAAGGAAAAGGGCATCCACCGCCTGCGCCATACGTCCCGTAGCAGTAAACTGCGAGATTATCTGGGTTGAAATACACAATACTTCCAGCCTTTTAACAGCGCAACCCGAAGATGAAAAACCCGCAGCAGACATAAGCAAAATATTTTTTTACATAAATCAAATAAGGAGAAACACGATGAACATTCTGGTTTGCATGAAACAGGTGCCGGATTCGGAGACACGCGTGAAAATCGCTGCGGACGGAAAATCAGTTGACCTTACTTCGGTCAACATGGTCATCAATCCGTTCGACGAATTCGCAATCGAGGAAGGCATACGGATCCGTGAAAAACACGGAGGCGAAGTGACGGTTCTGACGCTGGGCGCCGAAAAGGCGGAATCGGACATCCGCAAGGCGTTGGCGATGGGCGCGGACAAAGGCATCCTGCTGAAAATGGAACCCGCATTCAGCGGCGACGTCGCCCACGCGCTGGCTGAGGAAATCAAGGCCGGATCATTCGATATCATCCTGTTCGGCAAACAGGCGATTGATGATGATTCCGCTCAGATGCCTCAGATGATCGCCGAAAAACTCGACCGGCCCTGCGTGACGAATGTCATTAAATTTGAACTTGCGGCGGAAGGAAAAGCCTGCCTGGTGGAACGGGAAATTGAAGGCGGAAGGGAACGCGTTGAATGTTCCCTGCCGGCCGCGATCGGCACGCAGAAAGGCATCAACGAACCGCGCCTGCCCAACATGAAAGGCATCATGGCGGCCAAGAAAAAACCGCTTGAAAAGAAATCCCCGGCCCTGGCGCCGTCGGCATACGAAGTGATCGCAATGGAACTGCCGCCGCCCCGCGCCGCGGGCAAGATCGTCGGCAAGGGGGCCGAAGCCTTACCGGAATTGATGCGTCTGCTTCATGAAGAAGCAAAACTGATCTAATCCAAACCCCAGGAGAAAAACATAAGGAGATAAATATGTCCATTCTGATATTTGCAGAACAGCATGACGGAGCTTTCAAAAAGGCCGCGTTTGAATGCGCCGGCGAAGCTATTCGCTTGTCCGCCGCAACGGGAATGTCCACTGCGGCCGTCGTGATCGGCTCCGGCGCGCAGTCCGTCGCATCGCAGATTGCCGGATACGGCGTCGCGGATATTTACGCAGCCGATGCGCCCGAACTCAAAGATTATTCCACCGAAGGTTATGCCCGCGTGATCGGCGATATGGCAGTTAAGTTTCAGGCGAAAATCATACTGATGCCAGCCTCGATTACCGGCAAGGACCTTGCGCCGCGCGTCGCCGCCCGCCTCAGCGCCGGACTCGCCAGCGATGTTACCGCTCTGAATTTTGAAAACGGAAAATTGATTATCAGCCGGCCGGTATACGCGGGAAAAGTGATCCAGAAGCTGACTCTGAATTCGGACGTGAAAGTCATTACCCTGCGCCCGAATGTTTTTAAAGCGGATGAAAAACCCGTTGCGCCGAATGTCCAAGCCATCCAGCCGGCGCTGCCGCAGATCCGGACTAAAGTTATTGAAAAGCTCCTGGAGGGGGCAAAGAAAACCGACCTGACTGAAGCCGACGTCATAGTCACCGGCGGCCGGGGAATGAAAGCGGCGGAAAACTGGCATCTCATTACGGAACTAGACGATACACTCGGCGCGGCTTACGGCGCGTCAAGGGCTGTGGTTGACGGCGGATGGCGCCCGCACGACGAACAAGTCGGACAGACCGGGAAAACCGTCAGCCCCAAATTGTATATCGCGGTCGGCATTTCCGGCGCGATCCAGCATGTCGCCGGCATGGCCAGCTCAAAATGCATCGTCGCGATTAATAACGATCCCGAAGCGCCGATCTTCAAAATAGCCGACTACGGCATCATCGGCGACGCCATGGAAATCATACCCGCCCTGACTCAGGAACTGAAAAAAAGAAAATAATAAACAATTCCTCCGTTCTGCCCGGGAATAATTTTCCGGGCAGACGGTTCTGTTAACCAACTCATCCGCTTGTCTTCTTGTTATAATATCTGCCTGTTATTTTTTAGCTAATTGCAAAACTACGAATTTTTTTAAGAAATATATTGACAATAATATACTTTTTAACTTATATTGCGTTTTAATCTTCATTAGTACCGACTACTTATATTCTACAACGACTTTTCCGGATAATGCATGCCGTTTCGCAATCAGGCGAAAGCAATCTTATTGAAATAAAAATCTTTTTTTATTTGTAATTACTCACCGTTCTATTAAAAACAACATTTTAAACAATGGGACTCACGATGACTGAAGAACAAAAACAATACCTCATTGATGAGGAAATTGAAGAAGAAGAAGTAGAGGAAGATGAGGAAGAACTTGACGATATTTCGGGTTTTAACCTCGCCGACCTGAAAAACAAAAAACTCTCCGAGCTTTTCGATATCGCGCGCGACCTGAACATTCAGGGTGTCACAGGCATGAAAAAGCAGGACATGATTTTTAAGATTCTCGAAGAACAGACGAAACAGGACGGGTTTATTTTCAGCGAGGGCGTCCTGGAAATCCTTCCCGACGGATACGGATTCTTACGGTCATCCAATTACAATTACCTGCCGAGTCCGGACGACATTTACATTTCGCCGTCGCAAATTAAAAAATTTGGTCTCCGCACTGGCGACATCATCAGCGGGCAGATACGGCCGCCGAAAGAAAGCGAGCGTTTCTTTGCTCTGTTACGCGTGGCAGCGGTCAATTTTGAGAATCCGGAAATTGCCAAAACAAAGCCGCTGTTCGACAATTTGACGCCGCTGTATCCGTTAGACCGCCTTAATCTCGAGGTCAAGGATCCGTCCACTTACTCCCTTCGCATCATGAATCTGCTGACCCCTATCGGCAAAGGCCAGCGCGGGCTGATCGTTTCCCCGCCACGCGCGGGCAAAACCATCCTACTGAAAAATATCGCCAACGCGATCACCGAAAACCATCCTGAAGTTAAGATGATCGTCCTGCTGATCGACGAACGGCCCGAGGAAGTGACGGATATGGAACGCTCGGTGAAAGCCGAGGTGCTCAGTTCCACGTTCGACGAACCGCCCGACCGGCATGTTCAAGTCACCGATATCGTCCTCGAAAAAGCCAAACGCATGGTCGAGTGCGGCAACGACGTTGTGATCCTGCTCGATTCGATCACCCGCTTAGCGCGCGCGTTCAACACTGTCGTTCCCCACAGCGGCAAGATCCTCTCCGGCGGCGTGGATTCCAACGCGCTGCATCGCCCGAAGCGGTTCTTTGGCGCCGCGCGGAATATCGAGGAAGGCGGAAGCCTCACCATCATCGCCACCGCGCTGATCGATACCGGCAGCCGCATGGACGAAGTGATCTTCGAGGAATTTAAAGGCACCGGCAACATGGAGTTGCACCTCTACCGCCGCCTGGTGGACAAACGCGTCTGGCCGGCGATCGACATCAATCGTTC
>JBBIRG010000210.1:0-5218 GCA_037441945.1 Bacteroidota bacterium
TTTGCGGTCAATATCCTGCATTTCCGAAGGAGTAACGATTTTTTTCATACGTACGAACCGTCTCAGATTAGGTTAGAAAAAAAATTTCACAGCCATATTATAGCCGTGAAATGTCGTGGTCGGGATGAGAGGATTTGAACCTCCGACCCCTCCCACCCCAAGGGAGTGCGCTATCCGGGCTGCGCCACATTCCGAACTCAGATTCATATTATAAGCGAATCAAACCAAAAGATCAAGGTTTTTCATTGCCTTGATAATATTTTCATCCGACGTGCCGAATGAAATGCGGATATACCCGTCGCCGGCTTTTCCGAAGGCGCTGCCGGGCACGGTAACGATTTTGCATTTCTCCAGAACCTGTTCGCATGCCTGGTCTGAATTCCACCCGAACGCCTTCATATTCAGAAACGCGTAGAATGCTCCCTGCGGCCTGAAACAGGTGATTTTTCGTTTCAGGGCGTTGCAGACTAAATCGCGCCGTCGCTGGTAAGCTGCGGTCATCATGGCGATGCTGTCCTGGGGCCCGTTCAGGGCCTCAACGCCCGCCCACTGGCTGACGGATGAAGGACAAGTTGCCGACAATTGCTGGAGTTTATTAATCTCGCCAATGATGCGCTTGTCCCCCGCTAAGTACGCAAGGCGCCAGCCGGTCATCGAATACGCTTTGGAAAATCCGTTGAGTATTATCGTCCGTTCGCGCATGTCTTTCAGCGCAGCGGCAGTGATGAACCGGTTGCCGTCAAACATGATTTTTTCGTAGATGTCATCGGAGATCAGAATCAGGTTGTTCTTAACGCAGATATCTGCGATCATGGCGATTTCATCCGGCGAGAGCGTTTTTCCCGTCGGGTTGCTTGGACTGTTGATGATCAGCATTTTCGTGCGGGGCGTAATTTTATCGAGAATCATTTTTTCGGTGACCGCGTAACCGTTCTCCTCGCGCGTCTCAACGCCGACGTATTTGCCGCCGACTAACTGGACGCCGCTCTCGTAGCCTACCCAGCAGGGTTCTATCGTCATCACTTCGTCGCCGGGATTGATCAGCGCAAGGATACAGTAAACAATCCCCTGCTTGCCGCCCGGCGTAATGATGATTTCCTGCTCCGGAGAATAGGATAGGTTGTAATCTTTTTCTAACTTGGCGGCGACCGCTTTGCGCAGTTCAATGATCCCCCGGCTGTTCGTGTATTTGGTATGCCCCTCTTTCATTGCCTTGTAACCGGCATCAATGATATGGCCGGGCGTCAGAAAATCCGGCTCGCCGATCGTCAGGTCGATCACATTCACGCCCGCATCTTTAAGCGACTTCGCTTTCTCGGCAAGGCTTACCGTCGCGGACGATTTAATTTGTTTCATGTTTTCGGCAAATGCGTAATTCACGTCGGTATCTCCTGTAAGTGATGGGCGTGTAGGTTAAGAATAATTCATCGAAATAATATACAAAGCCGCAGCGAAAAAGTCATCAGTAATCGTTTCAACGGATATTTTACGCTCCGTAATTATTTTTTCCGTTTCAGTTCCGTAACCCGTCCGCACCAGAACCGGACGCAAACCGGCGTTGATTCCGAATTCGGTATCGCGCAGTGAATCGCCGATCATCCATGAATGACTAAGATCCGCCGGGAATAGCGCGTTTGCGCGGTAAAACAGCCCCGTTTTCGGCTTACGGCAATCGCAATCGACCGAAAAAGCCGGAACCTTTCCTTCCGGATGGTGCGGACAATAAAAAAAAGCGTCAACCGTAGCATGATCTTTCGCAAGGATTTCCCTAAGGTAATTTTCCAGCCGCTGAACATCATTCATGGTGTAAAATCCCCGTGCAACGCCGGACTGATTACTCACGACAATAATCGTGTAACCGTACTTCCTCAACAGGCGCAGCGCTTCGGCTGTTCCTGGTATCAGTTCAAAATCCTCTGGGCGGTATACGTAATTTTTTTCAACATTCAGCGT
Source organism: Bacteroidota bacterium (assembly GCA_037441945.1). Classification (GTDB taxonomy): domain Bacteria; phylum CLD3; class CLD3; order SB21; family JBBIRG01; genus JBBIRG01. Next base: position 1,954 of record JBBIRG010000210.1, read on the forward strand.
GCCGTCGCGATCGAGGAAAACAACCCGTTGAAGCGTCGCCATATTATGCGCTCAGTTTAACGTGTTTTGGGAACTTATTTTGAGATCTTTGATTTTCAGTTGAATGGTTGTCCTTCCCATCCAGGTATTTTCATCGATCTGGTAGATCATGTCGATGGGCTGGCTTCCGACGCCGATTGTGTTATAATGATGCGCAAGGTTGAATCCGACGGCGTCGAGGGTCACATTACCCTGCTTGACTTTCAGCCGGATATGCCGTTCGTTCATCAGCTGCGGATAGCCGACGATCTGCAGACTTCGGGTCAGGAACATGGGACGCAAATTTCCTGGCCCGTAGGGTTTGAACAGATCCAAGATTGTCAGAAGACGTTGATCAATCTGATCGAGCCGGATTTCGGCGTCGATATGGATTTTTGGAACCAGATCGTTATCGGACAGGTTTTTGTTCGCGTAAGCATTGATGCGACGGCTAAGTTCTGGAATTCTTTCCAGCGAAATCGTCAGACCTGCTGCGTATTTATGGCCGCCGTATCCGTCCATCAAGTTTTCGCAGGCTTTGAGCGCCTGGTACACATCGAAGTTTTCCACGCTTCGCGCCGATCCTTTGCCCCTCCCGTCCGCATCGGCGATAATGATCGTCGGCCGGTAATAGCGTTCGACGATTTTGCTGGCGACGATGCCGAGCACGCCCTGATGCCAGCCGGGACGGTACAGAACAATCACGCGGTCCTGTTCAAAATCGAATTCCTGGTCGACAATCTCGCAGGCTTCGAGAAACATGACTTCATTGATGTCGCGCCGGTTCCGGTTCTCCGATTCTAGCACGCCCGCGTATTCGGCGGCTTCGCGTTCGTCCTCGCTAATTAACAGTTTCACGGCGCGGTTAGCGTCGCCGAGCCTTCCGACGGCATTGATCCGCGGCGCTAACGCGAAAACAATCTGCGCAGTTGAAACAGATTTACCGAAAATGTTCGCGTTTTTAATCAGCTGGCGGATCCCAACCTTATTGCCTTCGCTGACTAATTTCAGCCCGTTCTTGACCATCGTACGGTTCTCGCCGACTAAGGGAACAATGTCCGCCGCGCTGCCGATCGCAACAAGGTCTAAGTGTTGGTTGATCAAATCGGGATTGAGGTTCATCGTCTGCGTAATCGCCTGCGCCAGCTTGAAGGCTACGCCGACCCCGCACAATTCCTTGAACGGATACGGACAGTCCGTTTGCTTCGGATTCAGGATAGCCAGCGCGTTGGGAAGGGTGTCGCCCTGATGATGGTGATCGCAGATGATAGTGTCCATGCCGTAACGGTTCGCCAACTCCACCTGGTTGATAGCCGTAATGCCGCAGTCGACGGCGATCAGCACTTTGACGCCTTTTTCATTCGCGACTTTTATACCCGCCTCTGAAAGCCCATAACCTTCCTTCACTCGGTCGGGAATATAGTAAAATAACGGACCGCGGTGAATCGAACGCAGGAACAGGTAAAGCATTGACGTGCTGGTCGTTCCGTCAACGTCATAATCGCCGTAGATCATAACCGGATCCTGATTTTTTAGAGCCCGGCAAACACGATCCACGGCTCGGTCCATATGCAACATCTGAAAAGGATCGTTCAGCGGAGCCGACTCAGCCCTGAAAAAATGCTTGGCTTGTTCATACGTTACAACGCCGCGATTCAGCAATACCTGCGCGATAACTTCCGGAACATTGGTCTGTTCGACTAATTGTCTGACGCTGTCCGTGTCATGGTGATTATTGAGAATCCATTTTTGCTCGATCATACATAGTTAATGTCCGTAAATTTATATTTTGTTTCTTAAAAACAAATTTTGATATACAACGAATTCCCATAAGTAAATATAGTATCATTTTTATGAAGGCAAGGTGGCTTCCATCCGATGCCCGAAATGCAAAGGTAAAATCGTCATTTTTTTATTTGATTTCGACAAATGAAAAATTTTATCTTATGCCGATGGGATAAAAATTTTAAACTTTTAATTGACAATTTTATAAAATCCATTACATTTTCAGGGTTTAAAAAAGCGATAGATAACATAATCACCAAAACAAAAGGAACGCATCATGAAAAAAACGGCTCTGATCCTCTTATTGTCAATCTTCGTGTTCGCCTGCGGGAAAAAAACCGAACCTGTGGCGGAAATAACGAAAATCACCGTTGAGGATTTTTTTCTCAAAGCTTCGGAATTGAAAAACAAAAAAGTTGAAGTGACCGGAACCATCGTGCATACCTGCCAGCATGGCGGTAAACGCGCTCACATCATCGGAACCGACCAGGCAAAAAAACTGAAGCTCGAAGTCGCCGGCGAAACTTCCAAATTCGAAAAAGAAATGGAAGGCAAAACGGTTATCGCGGAAGGAACCGTGAAAGAACTGATCATTGATGAAGACTACTTAGCCAAATGGGAAAGTGAAATCAAAGCAAGCGGCGAATCGGGAAAAAATCTTCATGAAGGCCATTGCAGCGATAATAAAAAAATGTCCGAACAGGAAGAAAACCGCGCTAAAATAGCCAATTACCGCAAGCAATTGAAAGAAAGCGGTAAGGACAAATTGGAATTTTACTGGATCGACTGCACCAAGCATCAGATAAAAATATAATTCGGTCCGCTATAGCCCTGAAGGCTTCTACCGGTCTTCAGGGCTTTTTATTTTCTGAAACAGGAACATGATGAAATTTCACTACTGGAACCGTGTATTCCATCGCGATATCGGATATTTTTTTGCCGGTATGTCGATCATCTATGCGCTATCGGGCATTGCGTTGAATCATCTGAAGGACTGGAACCCAAGCTATATTGTCCGTAACGAAACCGTTTCGTTTCCAGAATTTCGGGAGAAAAAAAACATTACGCTTGAGGATGCGACCCAGGCCCTGGAACGGCTGGATATGTCCGAAAAATATAAGAGTCATTATTTCCCGACTCCATCCATTCTTAAAATTTTTGTGGACGGAGGCTCTTTACAAATCGACATTACTACCGGCGAAGGCCGGCTGGAATTGATTTCACGCAGGCCGTTGTTTTACGAAATCAACTTACTGCATTACAATCCCGGCAAGTGGTGGATTTATTTTTCGGATCTGTTCTGCGCTGGCCTGATTCTGCTGGCGATTACCGGTTTTTTTATCGTCAAAGGAAAAAATGGCATCAAATGGCGCGGCGCGATACTGGCGGTTCTTGGGCTACTGGCGCCGGTGATTTATTTGTTGTTCTTCACCTAATCCATTCGGCTATCCCCAAACCGCTT
>JBBIRG010000211.1:0-2805 GCA_037441945.1 Bacteroidota bacterium
GATTTTCGCGCTGTCGTTTTCTTATCGGCTTTCTTAACAGACTTTTCTTTCTTTTTCGGTTCGTCCGCTCCAGACAGCAGATCGATAAGATTTTTTTCAGCTAAGGACGACAGAACTTCATCCACATAGTCCTCGTCCCGCTCGACTTTAGCGGCAATATCCGTCACAGATCTTTGACCGTTGACGGAAAACAGAATCTTCCATTCGATTTTTTTCAGCAGGACGGCGTCGACTTTTTCTCGGAGATCATTGGCTCGGGTATAAACAGCATCCACGGTGTCACCTCTTGATTTATCGCTTAGCCTGAAAAAGTTGTTTTTCAGGCGGGTTCGTTCTATGGCTTAAGTTAAAACTAATACAAATAGATTATTATGTCAATGATTATTTTAACTTTGCGTCAACCGTTGCGTCAATCGTTTGCGTCAATCGTTTCGAGCGGTATTTGAAGAAGCGCATGAGTGACTGAATGTAGTTGTCATCGGTAAAAAGATCAATCCGGTCAACCCGGGCGCTGTCAAATAAACGGTTCTGTTGTTCCGCAATGGCAGCCGTTTTCGAGCAAAAATTTTTCTGAAAATCGGCTGAAGCCGTGTCAACTGTTATCTGCCGCTGTGTTTCTTCATCTTCGAAGGTTACCAGCCCTATCGGCGGCAGATGGCGTTCGCGGGGATCGGAGACGCGGACGGCAATGACGTCGTGTTTCCGCGCGAGCGCTTTCAGCGCCTTGTCATAACCGTCGTCAATAAAATCGCTGACGATGAACAGTATGCTTCGTCGCTTCAGCACATGAAAAACGTATTCCAGCGCAGGCGTTAGTCGCGTCTGCGCCTCATCGGGACGGAAAGCAATGAGCTCGCGGATAAGCCTCAGCACGTGCGCGCGGCCTTTTTTCGGGGCAATGTATTTTTCGACGCGATCGGTAAAAAACAGAAGACCCACTTTGTCATGATTCTTGATCGCGCTGAACGCGAGTACGGCGACCAGTTCCACCATAAGTTGGATCTTGGTTTTACCGGCGGCGCCGAACTGATTGGAGGCGCTGACGTCGAACAGGATCATCAGCGTCTGTTCGCGCTCTTCCTCGAACACCTTGATGTACGGACGGTCAAACCTGGCGGAAACATTCCAGTCGATCAGTCGCACTTCGTCGCCCCACTGGTATTCGCGGACTTCTGAAAAAGACATGCCTCGCCCCTTGAATACACTGTGATATTCTCCGCCGAAAATATGATTCACTAATCCGCGCGTGCGGACGTCGATGGAACGGACTTTTTTCAGTAATTCCTTGGTATCCATATTTTCCTATTCAAACAGATCCGTAAGTTCAATGAGATCTCTGATCCGGTAATCCGCCTTCCTGAATTCGGGCGATTGCCTGAACCCGTAGGTAACCGCGCAGGTGAGGATGCCGGCGGACTTCCCGCAAAGAATGTCCTGATGCCCGTCCCCGGTGATCACGGTCCGTTCCGGTTTTGCGGAAAAACGCTCAAGAAGTCGATTCACGGGCATCGGATCCGGTTTTCGTTTCGGAAACGTATCGCCACCGATGACCGATTCAAAATGCTCCCGCAGACCGAGGCCGGACAGAATCTTGACTGTATAGCTTTCCATTTTATTGCTGATGACCGCTTTCGTTTTCCCTGAAAAAAAACGGAGCGTCTCTTTTACATTCGGATATAACGTGATGTGATCGAGGCAATGCTCGTCATAATGAGGCCGGTAATGGGTTTCGGCAAGACGCAATAATTCATCCGTGAAGCCGGCCTGCGTTTCGATGCATTGGCGCAGCAGCTGCGGAATGCCGTCGCCGATGTAACCGCGGATTTGTTCCTCGGGAAGCGGCCTGAGTCCGATTTTCCCAAGAGCGTAATTCGCCGACCGGCTGATATCGGTAAGCGAATCGGTCAGCGTTCCGTCCAGGTCAAAGATCATCAGATCGACCGGCCTTTTCTGATAATGCCTGCTCAATAATCGATCCTCCCGGAAATGAGCGTATCCAAACCCGTCGTCCGGACAGAAACATTATTTAGCCGAACAGATTTCTGTACCGGCCTCCTTCCGAGCCCAGCCGTCCAGGACAATCCTTCACCGATTAATTTCGGCGCGATAAAAGCACAAACATCATCGGCAAGGCGGTTACCAATCATTTGGTTGAAAATTTCCGATCCGCCCTCAACCATAACCGAGGAAACCTGATAACGGGCGACAAGTTTTTTTAACGCTTTTTTCAGATCGATTTTATCATTCTTCGCCGGCATTGATATCACCGTTATACCCTTCTTTTTCAGGCGCAAAGACTTCGGATGGTTTGAATTCGCCGCCGTAAAAACGATAGTTGGCTGTTTATCCTGCGAACGAAAAATATCCGAGCTAACCGGAACGCTGAGTTTTCCGTCGATAATCACACGCAACGGCTGGCGCCCCTTGACCATCCGGACACTGAGCTTCGGATTATCTTTCAGAACCGTCCCGGCCCCGACCAGGACCGCGTCATATTCCGACCGCCAGCGGTGAACCGTTTTGCGGGATTCTTCCGAACTGATCCATCTGGATTTTTCGCGGTAATCCGCTATTTTGCCGTCGAGCGTCTGTGCGACTTTCAGGGTAACCCATGGCAGGCCGGTACGGACAACCTTGAAAAAAAACTTATTGAGTTCATGGCATTCTTTTTCCAGAAATCCGTATTCTACTCTGATCCCCGCTTTCCTGAGAATGCGCACGCTTTTGCCGGCAACTTCGGGAAACGGATCGGGTGTGCCGAAAACGACGTGAGGAATCTTCTCCTTGATAATGAAATCCGTGCAG
>JBBIRG010000211.1:2831-5200 GCA_037441945.1 Bacteroidota bacterium
TCACGTATAATACCGTATCACTGAAATCGTGGTATCCCCTGCTGTGCGCATTTCGGACCGCGTCGACTTCCGCGTGAGGTTTTCCGTACCCCCGATGAAATCCGCGGCCGATGATGATTTCCGTACCGGCTTTTTTTAGAACCAATACGGCGCCAACCATGGGGTTCGTCTTTGTTTTACCGATCGCTTTTACGGCAAGTAGCAATGTCTGTTCGATATACTGATTGTGCGTGTTCAAATGACTAATTCCGGGTTTTATTTCAGGAAGTGATGATATTCAAATTCCACTTTAATAGCAAGAAAATTTGTGATGCATTTAATTTTAGGATTACGGAAAAAAATAAATTTAAACTATTGATTATAATTTATTTACATTTCATTTAATCGCGCTTAAGCGCGGCCCTTTTTAAAAAGAAAATAATTTAATAATTACAGCCATAATATAAACAAAAGTTTAAATGAGTTTCACTGCAAAAAAAACACCTGTGGATAAAAATTCTTGACAAAAGAACATTTTTTGTCTATATTGATTGTCCAGTTTGCTGGCGAGAGTAGCTCAGTTGGTAGAGTGCAACCTTGCCAAGGTTGATGTCGCGAGTTCGAATCTCGTCTCTCGCTCTGAAGTTTGTGTGATCCAGATGGTATTTTCCTGCCGGCGACGACAGGGAGATAAAAAAAGTTGACCGGTCTCCCAAGCTATGGGTTACTGGTCTTTTTTTGAGCGGCGACGTAGCCAAGTGGTAAGGCAGAGCTCTGCAAAAGCTCCATCAACAGTTCGAATCTGTTCGTCGCCTCGAATGTCTGCCGGGTTTAGATTGCTCGGATGGCGGAACTGGTAGACGCACAGGACTTAAAATCCTGCGGGCATAAAAGCCCGTGCCGGTTCGATTCCGGCTCCGAGCACATGGCTTGTTCTTTAAAAAAATGTGAATTTCAGGGCACTTAGCTTCCCGACAAGTCGGGATTAGAGTGCTATCTGTCCAAAATGTTTTTTCTAAATTTGTGTAAAGTACGGGCACTTAGCTCAGTTGGTTAGAGCGCTACGTTGACATCGTAGAGGTCGGTGGTTCGACTCCACTAGTGCCCACTTGAAAAGCTGATCGATAAAGGGTCAGCTTTTTTTTGCCCGCGAAATACACGAAACAAACGAAAAATATAAGTAATAAACGTATTTGCTATTATACGGTTATGTATTTTATTTTTCCTTTCGAGTATTTGGCGTGTTTCGCGGGTAAAGAACGCGCTACGTTGACTCCGGCTTCGATCACGATAGAGTTTATAATTTCACCGGGAATCATCCCGACGCTGGAGGACAGGTCCGAATACAGACGAATAATATTTTCTATTCAAATAATTACGCATTAATTTTGATGTCCCCGTCATGCGCTTTTTTCGTAGCTGTTTACGAATCCTGTCCGACTTGTTACGCGTGAAAGCTGAAGGAATGAAAGCTAGGGCAGCCATGTTGTTGTGCCGGGAAATCAAAGAGGCTGGTCTCATCGGAATTACACCCTCCAGCCCGGACGAGATTGAGAAGCGCGCAACGAAAAGTCGTAATTTGATAATTAAATCACCATAAAAACAGCTTGTTTAGGCTGTTTTCTGTATGATGTAATTGATTGATGTTTTTTTTTAATTGAAAAATATCACTTGATTTTCCTTTTTTTATGAATTACTTTTATTTGATTTATTTGCGATTCTTTCATTTATTGAATTTGAGGCATGGATTATGACCTTGAAAAAATTTTTTCGCGCATTAGCCGAAATAACCCTGGCGAGCCTTATGTTTATTGTTGCGCCGGCATACTCACAAATCGGCAACACTTCCGCCATGACAGACCGGTATGGCACTTTTTACGCTTTTTCCGCGAAGCCAATCGGTTCCACCAACGCCTACTTTTATCAAAACATGCGTTTCTTCAGCGGCAACGCTCAGCGATTTAACGGAACAACGACCATTCCCGAAAAAATCAAAGATATGAGTAACGTACTGGGATTGAATTTCGGATTCTCCAGTGATTTCGACATCATTGTCAACGGCAATCTGTATCAGACTTCCAACCGCGCGCCCAGCATTACCGACCGTGAAGTCAATTCTTTTGTGAAAACCGCTTTTATCCCGGATGACTTTTATCTCAATTTGCGTTACGTTCCTTTTACTTTCGCAGAAAAAAAAATCAATATGGGATTCATGGTAAGCACAAAATTCGAGGGACAAGGCATCGCCAACTCGCCATTCCAGAATTATTCCGCCGGCAACACCGAAGTCGGGTTATCCCTGGTCACTTCTTATTTCCGTAAACCCAGGACCGTAGACGACGGCTTTGCCGTACACCTGAATCTGCAGTACTGGAATCATCTGGACAAGG
>JBBIRG010000212.1:0-5191 GCA_037441945.1 Bacteroidota bacterium
AATGTATTACATAAAACTAATCAAAGAAAATCAACAGGCGGATATTCACGCAGACGAACCTGTGATTATCCGTTTCAAGGGCGACGTACCCGCATGGGCTCTGATTCTACATGTGATCGCAATGTTCGGCGGCATGCTGCTATAGGCGCGAGCGGGACTGGAATTCTTAAGCCCCAGTCCGCGGTATGCTTTATTTTCCTGGTGGACGGTGGGCCTGTTATTTGTCGGCGGTCTGGTCATGGGGCCGGTTGTCCAGAAATACGCATTCGATGCCTATTGGACCGGCTGGCCGTTCGGTACGGATTTAACGGATAATAAAACTATCGTCGCGTTTCTCGGCTGGCTCGGCGCTGCGCTGATGATCCCTAAATCTACAAAACCGCATTTTCTCGTCATCGCCGCCGCGGTCATTCTGCTTATCATTTTCCTGATTCCGCACAGCCTGCTGGGTTCGGAACTGGATTATTCCAAATTACCCAAATAATTGACTTTGTTGCGCAAATGAATATTTTAATGAATTTTCCCAGCGAAACACACTAAAATACGAAAGAAATTTTTTTGAGGTTATTTCACGACTGTCCACGACCTGTCGGGATTTTTTAGCTGGGAAAAAAATTGTGTACAAAGCCCAAATAATTCATCATTGAAGGATTCAGACATGAAACATTCTTTACTGGCGCTGATCGCAAGCCTGTTGTGGTTTTATTATTCGATCGGATACGCAATGAACGACCATACGGGTTTCGTTCCGGTTCCCGTGCAGGATTACTGGGATCTGGATTTTGACACTGTCATGATACAGGCGGAGAATAAAGCGGATTCGGTCGGCCGGAAAATTCTGTACAAGGGCCGCGAAATGACGGTAATCAACGCGGAGATCCTGCCCGGCGGATGCTGGGACTATATCAATCACGTTTATAATCGAGCCGGATTTCCGACGAACAAAAGAAAAAATATTTACCGCAGCGTTAAGGCCGGACCTTACGCCGATGTGAATCTTATTCAGTACGGTGACTGGCTGTATTACGTCAATCATTCCTACGGAGGCGTCGAGCACAGCGCGATTTTCGTGGACTGGGTGGATCAGGAAAACAATCAGGCGCTGATGCTGAGTTACGGCGGCGAGAAACGCCAGCAGCCCGCGCGGTACCTTGTGTACGACCTTTCAAGCGTTTATCAGATCGTCCGCGGCGTAGCGAAGTAACCGCTGCAGGTCGGTATTTCTCAGGATGCGCGTGTACCGTCTCAGGTTAAACGGCCGTGGATCGCGCGACATATAATAAATTTCCGCCGCCAGCACACTCGCAATTTTATGAAGGGCATCGTGATGCGAAATGCCCTTTTTGATCAGTTTTTCGTACGCCCTTTTCGATTCGGGGGGATTGTCCTGCGTGATCGGATTCATGACCGTCAGGTCCAAAGAAATATGAAGAAAAGGGTTCGTCTCTGTTTCAGGTTCGAATTCATAGTGCATCATCTCATCCGGGTTGTTCCAGGTTTCATGAAACTCTTTATGGGCCGCATGATTTCAGCGATGATCTTTTCCTCGCCGTCCAGTTCGATTCCTTCCTTTGCCAGTTCCCAGATTGAAAAAAACCGTTCCCTCGCAATATAGCCCAAACCGTATAAATATTCATTCATGGTCAGCCTTTTTTTCATTAAAAATCATTCGTTAATTTGCCGGTAAAACGGAGAATGGATTCGACGAATAGCTCCGGTTGTTCGTAATGCGGCCAGTGCCCGGCGCCGGGTATCGTTTCAATTTCTGCCGCAGGAAAATAGCGATGAATCAGATCCGCGTCCTGCCTTATCCGGTAAGGGGAATCAGCTCCGCCGATAAACAGCGATGGTCCACGGAAACGCGCGTTTTCATTCTTTTGGTATGATTCAAATTCATTTTCCACAAAATCCCTCAGTGCGGGTAGATGAATGCGCCAGTATAAACGGCCGCCGCGACTCGCCAGATTGGTCAACAGGAACTGCCGGACAGCCGCATCGGGAACGGCGGCAGTTAATTCAAAATCCGCCTGCTTTTTATCGGTGATCCGGCTCAAATTCATTGAGGATAGGGCGTTTATAAGCGAAAGAATTCCCCGGCTCGGGTAAGATCTGGGCGCAATATCTTCTACGATTAAACCGCTGATTCGTTCCGGATGCCGTAACGCGAAATCCATAGCAACATAACCGCCCATGGAATGTCCCAGCAGGAAAAATTTTTCCAAATTCAAATTGAAAGCCAATTCTTCAATATCCGTCCGCATGGCTGCGATCGTATGGACCGGATGATGCGGTGATTGCCCGTGATTTCTCATATCCGGAACGATGATCGCAAAATGGCCGCCGAGCGATTTTACCGCCCGCATCCAGTTCCGTTCCGAACCGAAAAGACCGTGCAGGATGATCAGCGTTTCGATTCCGCTGCCGTAATGTCCGTAGTGAAGCTTCATTTTAATAAAGAAATTGTCATTTCCCAAAAAAAATCATCGTTCCGGAAAACGCAATTCGCCGGGTTATACATTTAATTTTCTGCCGGCGAAGGCATGCCTCATAGCCTGTAATTTGGCGATCGGATCTTTGAATATCAATCTATTTTTTTGGCTTTTCAGGAGCGGAATGATAAGCATCAACGGTTGAATTGTAGGATGATGTTTTATCCATGAGTTTCGGTCCTATAGAAAAAAACAGCCCATAAGAAATTATTTTTCATAAATTCTTTTCTAAAAAAAGACGCCATCTCCTTCTTGATTTTCGCGAATACATTGATTATAATTGAGGCTAATTTTAATAGGTATCATTTGAATCAGGAACCGAAATAACATGAACCGTGACCCGCATCCGCAACAGGAATCCCCTATAGCGCGGTACGATTTCGCGCATATTGAGCAGAAATGGCAAGCGTTCTGGGAAACAAACAAAACTTTCCGCGCGACTGAAGACCTGAAATTTCCAAAAGAAAAAAGGATTTACGTTCTCGATATGTTCCCTTATCCTTCGGGCGCGGGCCTGCACGTCGGCCATCCGGAAGGCTATACGGCGACGGATATTATCGCCCGGTACAAGCGTATGAAAGGTTTTAACGTTTTACATCCGATGGGATGGGACGCTTTCGGGCTTCCCGCCGAACAATACGCCGTGAAAACCGGAGTTCATCCCGCGATTACGACGGCGAAAAACATTGATACGTTCCGGCGCCAGCTGAAGATGTTCGGATTTTCTTACGACTGGGATCGCGAAGTCAATACGACGGATCCGGGTTACTTTAAATGGACGCAGTGGATTTTCCTGCAGCTGTACAAAAAAGGACTTGCTTATCAGGCGGAAATTCCTGTGAACTGGTGTCCTGACCTCGGAACGGTACTCGCGAACGAGGAAGTGCCGGAACAAATCGAAAAAGGGCATACCGTGATCCGCCGGCCGATGAAGCAGTGGATGCTGAAAATCACCGCCTATGCCGAACGGCTTCTTCAGGATCTTGACATGCTGGACTGGCCGGACAGCATCAAAGATATGCAGCGGAATTGGATCGGGCGGAGCGAAGGCGCCGAAGCCGATTTTCCGGTTGCCGGAACGGATAAGTCCATCCGGATCTTCACTACACGGCCCGATACGATGTTCGGCGCAACTTACATGGTGCTTGCTCCCGAGCATCCGTTTGTCGCTGAAAGCACTACTGCAGAACAGCGCGCCGCCGTCGACGCCTACCGGGAAACTGCATCCCGCAAGAGCGACCTTGAGCGCACCGAACTGGCCAAAACAAAAACTGGCGTCTGGACAGGCGCTTACGCGGTGAATCCGGCGACGCGGCAGAACATCCCCGTCTGGATCGCCGATTATGTGCTGATTACTTACGGAACCGGCGCCATCATGGCCGTGCCCGGACAGGATGAGCGAGACTGGGAATTTGCCGAAACGTACAATCTTCCTATTATTCGCACCGTTCAGCCGCCTGCGGATTTCAACGGTAAAGCATACCTCGAAGACGGACCCGCGATCAACAGCGGATTCCTGAACGGACTGAAAGTTGCTGAGGCGAAAGAAAGAATGACAAGCTGGCTTGAGGAAAAAGGACTCGGCAAGCGTAAAGTGAATTACAAACTGCACGACTGGCTCTTCTCCCGGCAGCGTTACTGGGGCGAACCGTTTCCGCTGATTCATTTCGAAGACGGTACGGTTGCGCCATTAGACGATTCGGAACTGCCGCTGACGCTTCCGGAGGTGGAATCGTATAAACCGGCGGGCACGGGCGAATCGCCTCTGGCGACTATGAAAAAATGGGTGGAAATCACCGTTCCGGAAACCGGTAAAAAAGCCCGGCGCGAAACCAACACCATGCCGCAATGGGCAGGCTCCTGCTGGTATTATCTGCGTTACATCGATCCGCAGAACGACCGGTTTTTTTGCGATAAGGAAAAAGAACAGTACTGGATGCCGGTGAATATCTACATCGGCGGAGCGGAACACGCTGTGCTGCATTTATTATACGCTCGGTTCTGGCATAAAGCGTTGTTTGATTTGGGACTTGTGTCCACGCCGGAACCGTTCATGAAACTGATTAATCAGGGCCTGATTCTAGGCGAGGATATGCAGAAAATGTCCAAATCCCGCGGCAACGTGGTCAACCCGGACGATGTGATTCATGAATACGGCGCCGATGCGATGCGGTTGTACGAAATGTTCATGGGGCCCCTTACTCAGTCGAAACCCTGGAGCACGCGCGGCGTCGAAGGCGTTTACCGTTTCCTTCAGCGCGTATGGCGGCTGTACGCGGACGCTAACGATCAACTCAGTCCCCAGGTGCAGGACATTGAACCTACCGCCGATCAGATGAAAATTCTGCACAAAACAATCAAAAAGGTCGGTGAAGACATTGAATCGCTTAGTTTCAACACTGCTATCGCGCAGATGATGATCTTTGTGAATGAGCTGACGCCGGCGGAAATCAAACCGCGCCGGATTCTGGAGCCATTTGTTCTCACGCTGGCGCCGTTCGCGCCGCATATCGCCGAAGAATTATGGGCTCTGTTGGGACATGCTAAAACGCTCGCTTATGAACCGTTCCCCGAATTCGACCCGGCGCTCACCGTGGACGATACCGTGACGCTTGTCCTGCAGGTGAACGGGAAGATACGCGAACGGATTGATGTCGCAAAGGGGCTTCCGAAGAACGAATCGGAAAAGCTTGCGCTGGAAA
>JBBIRG010000213.1:0-5185 GCA_037441945.1 Bacteroidota bacterium
AATACGCCGGGGCCGCCGGGGGCATGATCGACAAATACGGTTATCCTTTCCTCCGCGGACGCGTCTTCGACGTCATAGAGAAAGACTACGGCCAGTACGACGATCCATGCGACCTGTTCTGGGCCAGCGGCGCGGCCATATTCCTGCGCGCCGAAATACTGAAGGAAACGGGATTGCTGGACGACGATTTCGAGTATCACATGGAGGAAATCGATCTATGCTGGCGTATTCACCTGGCCGGATACAAGATACGCGCCGTTCCGCAGGGTGTGGTCTATCATTACGGCGGAGGAACATTGCCGACAGGTTCGTACCGGAAATTATACCTGAATCACCGGAATAATTTATTGATGATGTTCAAGAACCTTTCCGCTGGGTCGCTGATAAAACGGCTCAGCGTCCGTTTCACTCTCGAGGGAGTGAATGCCTGCGTCGCTCTGGTAAAAGGACAGTGGACATGGTTCCGCGCGATTCTTGCCGCTCACTTATGGTTCTGGCTCCATCTGCCGCTGATGATCCGCAAACGCAGGGACGTTCAGAAACAAAGAAAAGTAAAGGACGAAGTCGTGTTCCTGATCATGTATCCGCGAAGCATCGTATTCGATTATTTTATCCGCAAAAAAAGAACCTATTCCGAACTGATCAGAAAAAAGGAACATACATTTCAGAACAAACGCATTAAAAAAATGCATCATCCGGATAAAATAATTAAAACTAAAATTTAACCAAAAGAGCCATGAAACCAATTTTGCACTCTACCCTATTTCCTGAAGTCCTGATTGTAGAAATGAAATGTTTTCATGATGAACGCGGATTCTTTTTCGAGTCCTTTCACCTGAAAGATTTTGAAGCGGCCGGACTGTCGGCAACGTTTGTCCAGGACAATCATTCCCGTTCGGTGCGCGGCGTTATCCGGGGCATTCATTACCAGGATATGACAGCCCCGATGGGTAAGCTGGTTCGCTGTACGTTAGGCCGTATCTGGGATGTGGTTGTCGATCTCCGCGCGGGTTCGCCGGCTTTCGGGCAGTGGTACGCGCACGAACTGACGGCTGAAAACAAACTGCAGCTGTGGTGCCCGCCCGGATTCGGACATGCGTTTCTCACGGTTTCCGATACCGCGGAAGTTCAGTACAAGTGCACGAATTATTACACGCCGGTCTCCGAGGGCAGCGTACTTTGGAACGATCCGGATATAGGCATCGACTGGCCGGTCTGCGGGGCGATCCTGTCGCCGAAAGACCAGGCGGCGCAAACACTGCAGCAATACCGCGCAAAGCCGGCTTTTACTTTCCCTCTAACGGGATAACCGGCGTGTCATTGCCGTTGTATTTTTATGATAATTTTTGGGGTTTTACTTGAAAGAAACATTAATTTTGTTTAACATCCCCCGGCTTTATTAGTTCATCGAAATGAAATGGCCTTATGAGAGTATTACTGATAGGCGCCAGGGGACAGCTTGGCCGCGACATTGAACGCGTATTAAAATCCGAGCACCAGCTGACGGGCATGGACGCGGAGGACTGCGATATAACCAATCATGCGCAGTTAACCGAATGCGTGGCGAATGCCCGTCCGGATACAGTGATCAACACGGCCGCATGGACCGACGTTCCCGGCTGTGATAAGAACGATAAAAAGGCGTTTGAAATCAACGCGGTCGGCGTGAAATATGTTGCCCATGCCTGTCATCAGTTGAACGCGCGGCTGATCCACATCAGCACCGATTACGTCTTTGACGGCGTCCGGAAGAAGCCCTACACCGAAACCGACGTTCCGCGCCCGCTCAATGCTTACGGCATCAGCAAATTAGCCGCCGAGTTTTATATTCAATCCATCCATCCCCGCCATCTGATCCTGCGCACGTCGGGCCTTTACGGTATACACGAATGTCTCGGTAAAAAAACCAATTTTGTCGAAACGATGCTCCGGTTGGGCCAGGAAGGCGGGCTGGTCCGCGTTGTGGATGACGAAATCCTGACGCCCACATACGCCTACAATTTCGCGCAGCAAATTCGTCAACTGGTCGCGTGCGATGAATACGGCATTTTTCATGCGACCAATCACGGGTCCTGCTCGTGGTACGAATTCGCCAGCCGAATCTTCCGAATCGCAGGTATGAATGTCAACTTGGAACGCGTTTCGATAAAGGATTACCCAAGTCCTGTGCGCCGCCCGTCGTATTCTGTACTGGAAAACGCCCGCCTGAAAAGCCTGGGCCTCGACGTCATGACCGACTGGCAGACGGCGCTGGAACATTATTTTGAAGACCGGAAAAATATAACCAACTAATTCATTCGTCACAAAGGCGCGAGGACACAAAAAGTAAAAGAACTCATTTATTTTTTTTTATTACAAACGGCGAATCAAATGGACAAGAACTTTTTTAATTCAGAAATTATTTTGTGCCATCGTGTCCTAGTGGCTAAATCTATTTTAAATTCAGATATAACATTCTCATAACAGGAGTTCACTCATTTATGTTGTTCAAACGCATTCACATCTGGACAGCCGTTGGCGTATGGTTATTGTCCTTCCTGGGTTATTTGTTTTCCATGGCGCCCACGGTGTCATACTGGGATTGCGGCGAATTTGCCGCCTGCGCCTATACGCTTGGCGTTCCTCATCCTCCGGGTTCGCCGCTGTTCCTGATTGTCGGCCGGATTTTCTCCATGCTGCCGCTCTCGGATATCGGGCACATACTCGGCATCGCCATGACGGATTATGACATCGCTTTTCGCGTTACCATGATTTCGGTGGTGGGAACGGCGTTTTCCGTTTTGTTTCTGTACCTTATCTGCGTGCGCATGTTCCTGCAGTGGCTGCCGAAACCGTCTGACTGGTACGCGATTCTTAAAATTACGCTTCCTTCAGCCATTGCCGCGCTGACTTTCGCGTTTACATACAGTCACTGGTTCAACGCGGTCGAATCGGAAGTATACGCCGCCAGCATTTTCTTTACGGCGGTTGTCGTATGGCTCATCATGGTATGGCTCGAAAAACCGGACGACATTCACAGCGACGCGTATCTTCTCCTGATCGCCTACATGATCGGCCTGGCGCTCGGCGTCCACCAACTGAACATTCTCGCCCTGCCGTTTATTTTCTTTATTATTTACGCGAAAAAATTCGAGATCACGCTCAAGAGTTTTTTCTTATTCATCCTGCTCAGCGTAGCGGGATTATTCGTGGTTTATAAAGTCTATGTATTCTGGAGCCTTGAAATACCGGGCTTCTTCGACCGGTTCGGGCTCGGCACCGTTTCCGTGCTCGCCTTTTTCGTTATTTTGATTTATTTCTCTTACCATTTCATCAAAAGCAACAACCATACTGCGGCGATCCTGGTCATGTCCACCCTGCTGATCTTTATCGGCTATTCCACCTACGCGATGGTGATGATCCGCTCGGGCATGAACCCGAATATTGACCAGAACGACCCTGAAACATGGACGGCTTTCCTGCGTTATCTCAACCGCGAGCAATACGGTGAAATCTCGACATTCCCGCGGTTAGCGCCGTTCTGGGAATACCAGGTGAAAAAGATGTTTATCCGGTATTTCAACTGGCAGTTCGTCGGCCGGCCGGATGAATACGCGCTTTCGCTGATCGACCACGCGCGTAACGCCGTAGGATGGACGGTGGACCGCATGCAGGATACCGAAGAAGACCGTTACAGCTTCATTTACAAATGGATCAGCTTCCGCGGACTGTACGCCATTCCGTTCCTTGTGGGATTATGGGGCGCGTTTTATCATTTTGCGAAAGACTGGAAACGCGCGCTCGCGACACTGGGGCTTTTCTTCGCGACCGGTTTCGCCGTCATTATTTATCTCAACCAGCCCGATCCTCAACCGCGTGAACGGGATTATTCGTATACCGGCGCTTTCTTCGCGTTCGCCATTTGGCTGGCGCCGGGCATTTATTCCATCATCGAATGGATCGAGGAAAAAATCAAAGACCGGGAACTCGCTCAGAAAATCGTTTTTGCCTTCATCGGTTTTATTATTGTCCTGCTTCCGATGAATATGTTCGTATATAATTTCCACACCAACAGCCGCCAGAACAACTACGTCGCCTGGGATTATTCCTACAATCTTCTGCAGACCTGCGAACCCAACGCGATTCTCTATACCAACGGCGACAATGACACATTCCCCGTCTGGTACCTGCAGGAAGTGGAGAAAATACGGCCCGACGTCAGCATCGTGAACCTGAGCTTAGTCAACACCGAATGGTATATCAATATCAAGAAAAATATTTCGCTGAAATATGAAATGTCCGACGGCGCCGTATTCAATGCGATGAAAGTGCCGATCAGCTACAGCGACCGCGACATTCTCGGCGATCCGAGAATTCCCAATTCCGCCATCCGCCCGCAGGCATGGAAAAAACGGACGTTCAGCCTTGATATTCCCAAAGACGTGTACTGGAAAGACTGGGTTGAATCGGGCAACGAACTGCCCAAAGGATGGGATACTATGCCGGTTCCGAAAATGACATTCGACGTCGATCCGACCATCAGCAACGCCGGCTTGCGCGTGCAGGACATGATGATCCTCGACATCCTGCTGTCCAACAGATGGCAGCGTCCCATTTACTTTGCTATAACAACGAGTCCTGATAATTACGTCGGCCTCCGGCGGTACCTGCGCATGGACGGGCTTGCTTTTAAAGTGATTACCGTTGCCGACCAGGACAAATCGTTTAAAAATTTATACAATCATACTTTCAATACATACAAATACCGGAACATGAACGATCCGGGCGTTTATTATGACGACAACGTCCGGCGTTTAGCGACGAACTACCGGTCGCTGTATCTTGAAGTTGCAAACTTCATTCGTCAGAACCGTTTATCAGGTAACGCGAAAAACCATAAAATCATCGCTGAGTCCATGACGGATTTCAAAGACGACAACGCGCGTATTGTTCACGTTCTTGAAACGATGGAAACGGTTATTCCCGATTCGATCATTCCCCTGCGCGACCACCGCATCAAACTGACGATCGGACAGTTCTTCGCCGACGCGGGCAAGCCCGAAAAGCTCAGGGAATATATCGCCGACATCCTGCGGCGCGAGCGCCAGTACCGATTAGACAACAACGCGAAAATCCAGATCGGGGGGCTCTACCAGTATATGCTGAAGGACTACAATGCTTCGATCGGGGTTCTGAAACCGATTGT
>JBBIRG010000214.1:0-1843 GCA_037441945.1 Bacteroidota bacterium
GCCTCAATTTTGTGTCATTTCGACCGTAGGGAGAAATCTTGTGTTAACAAAATCATCCTGTTATGTTTTACATTTGCGGGTGTTTTTGCGCATTGTGACTGAA
Organism: Bacteroidota bacterium; assembly: GCA_037441945.1. GTDB lineage: Bacteria > CLD3 > CLD3 > SB21 > JBBIRG01 > JBBIRG01. The sequence continues at coordinate 104 of JBBIRG010000214.1, forward strand.
CCCGATAAGCACGTTCATAATATCGAACAACTGAACAACGAAACTCTACCTCGTAATCCTGAAATACGCCGTGTCCGTGATCATCGAACCGAAAACGCCGATGCCGTCGCCTTCGATTTTCATACGCGGCTCATGGAAATTTCAGTCCCATTCCTGCACGTCGTTGTACGTCAGGACAAAATCGCGGTAATTCCGATCGCAGGCGTACACCACCGCGCGGTAATTTCCGTAGAACCATAGGCTGAACCACAGAATTTCTTTGTCCGTATACCGGGAAGAAACAGTATCCAGCGGCGTGTTAAAAGCAAAATCGCGCGTGTATTTAAAATAAGGAAGATCTTTCACGACATCCTGCGTATCGGCGTCGGCAAAAGGATTTTCCGGTGAATATACAAATGTCGAGGAATCGCCGTCGAGCGCGGTGAATGAGAATAAATAAAAATCCGTGCCGGGCGAACGGTTGAACCGTATCAGGAAAAATTGCAGAGCTTCGCCGATTTTCATCCGGTACGGCATGCTGTCTAAACGCGATTCGGAATGACGAATCCCGAATCCCCGCTGAGGGACCGTCGTCACGGAACGGGCGCTGAGTTGATTACTGTCGATCATCGCGCTGACCTCGATGCGGTAGGATTTTCCGTATCCGATCTGCAAATCCGCGCCGGAATATTCGTACGACAACTGCAGAGGATTGTAATTTAGCGGGTACAGCGAATCCGTCTGCATATCCCGTATCCGGACATCGGCGTCGGATATGACAATGGATGGCAGAGTAATCTTTATATTCTGCGACAACGGGACATTGCGCGTGATGAATATTTTTTCAACCCGTTGGCCGGGATAAATATATCCCTGAATGACAATTTTCGGATCGTAATTGCTTTCTCCCAGATCCACAACACCCTTGCCGCAGGAAAAAAATGCGGTTATAAGGAACAGGAATAAGAAATAAATTTTCATCTGAGTCGTTAACATAAAATTAATTCCGTTTAAATTATTTTCGTTTAAAATATTTTGCGCCTTGGGGCCATTGTGGCAAATCAAAATTTCGCATTGATTCCAAAAGTCGGCAGAAGCGGGAACATGTTTACGGTTTTGGCTTTCTGTTTTATCAGGTTCGGATCGTTCACATCCTTCTCCTGATACTGAATGAACCAAACGTTTTCACGGTTGCCGATATTAAATATTTGCACATACGGAGAGAACGTCCAGTGTTTGAATCTTCGTTCCCAGGTCAAGCTGAGATCCATGCGCGAGTAATATGGAAGCCTGTAGGAGTTGATTTCGCCTGGATACAAAGCCGATCCCGGATAACCGTCCGGCGTCGGGGTCATGTAATATAGCGACCCGGGAAGCGTGATCGGCTGTCCGGAGGTGTAGATGTAATTGATTCCCATCAGCCATTTGCTCTTATGAGATTTTTGGGAAAGGTTTTTCAGCGAACGGATTCCGTTGCGGATATCGATATTGAGGACGGCATTCACCGCGTTGGTGCGGTCATGGCGCGGCGTAAACGGTTTATGTCCGTTGATCGCGCGAAACCGGTATTCGGTTTTGGCAACGGAATATCCGAGCCAACCGGTGACGGCGCCTTTTTCCTTTTTAATCATCAGTTCGACGCCCATGGATTCGCCGTTGCCCTTGTGGAAATTGCCTTTCGTGTCCGTGTAAACAGGCGTTCCGTCGGGATCATAATAATTCGGCCGGACGTCCACTACAAGTTGCTGGTTCAGCGCGTAA
>JBBIRG010000214.1:1853-2397 GCA_037441945.1 Bacteroidota bacterium
TGATATTGTTTGTAATACGTTTCGACCTCAAACTGGAACATGTCGTTGACATCCTGCTGATAGCCCAGGATATAATGTTCCGCCCGCGACGCGTTCTGGTAGCGGTCGGAGCTGGTCCAGATGCCGACGAAGAAGGGACGGGGAATACGGTGAAGATACTGATGGTAAATACCCGCGGCGGCTTTGAGATTCGTCGTTTCATTCATACGGTATTTCAGTGTCAGGCGTGGATCGATATTTATGAAATTTCGTTCGGAGTCGAAATAATTGTACCTAAGACCGGTTTCGATATCCCATTTTTCGGAGGGCCGCCAGTTTGTCTGTCCCCAGGCGACGTAATGAGTTCTTTTCCCGCCGGCGTCAACGCGGAATCCGGGAAAAGTTTGGATGTACTCCCCGTGAAGATTTTTCTGTTCGAATCCGAAACGGAACGTAAAATGCCTGGAATGGTAATATTCGAGATTTCCTTTCAGCGAGATATCGGTGATTTTATTCTGCTCCGCGAATTCCGTGCCTTCGTTAAAACCGAAATTGGATGAAAAGC
>JBBIRG010000214.1:2421-5184 GCA_037441945.1 Bacteroidota bacterium
ACAGTTGGGGATTAAACACCGTCGTCCAGCGGATACTGCCGGTGCGGTTACCCCAGGAATAATCGAATCCGGATTTGTCGGCGGATTCCTCGTTGAAAATGAAATTCAGGACGTCGCGCCCGCCGTAGCCGCTGATTGTCAGGTTGTTATGATCGTTGATGTCGATGAAGGCCTTCAAATTGCCGTCGTAGAAATAATAGTCCGGTATTTCATCGTACGCTTTGCCGATCGTCTGATCGAAATAAGTTCTTCTGATGGAACCGGATAACGATCCGAATTTTCCGAGCGGCGCCTGCAGAGTTGTGCGCGCGGCCAGCAAACCTACCGATGCCGTACCTTCAAAGCGTTCGCGGTTCCCGTCCAAGTTAGTCACGCTTAGGATCGACGACAACCGTCCGCCGTATTCCGCTCCGAAACCGCCTTTGGACAAATCCACTTTTTTGATGGCGTCGGTGTTGAACGTGGAGAATATGCCGAACATGTGATCCGGATTATATACATCGGTTCCGTCGATCAGGTAAAGATTCTGATCCGGCGTGCCTCCGCGGACGTACAATTCCGACGAAAAATCGGATAAAGGCAGTACGCCCGGCAATGTTTGCAGGGAACGCAGAAGATCGGATTCCGCGATAAAAGGGATTTTCCCGATTTCCTTTCCGCTGAGTTCGATTTTTGAAAGCGGCTTCTCGAACAGCTTGACGGCCGTGGAAATTGAATCCGCCGTGATCACGATTTCCTCGCCTTCCAGCGATTCTCCCTGAAGGCGGATCGTGAGCGTTTTTTTTTCGTTGTCCTTCAGCGTGATTTTCTGCGCGTGCCGTTTATAGCCGATATATTGGCAGACTACTGTATATGTCCCCGCGGGTAGTTTCGGAATGACGAAGTAACCGTTGAGATTGGTTGTGCTGCCGCGGAAATTTTCCTTGATAAAAACGTTCGCGCCGATCATGGTCTCGCCGTTCGCCGCGTCATAAACGAATCCGCTGATAACGGAATTCGGAGCCGTTTGCGCGAGGAGAAGAGACGGAACAGCAAATAAAAATAAAAAGACCGTTCTCATAATTCCTTTCGTAATATTGGTAGGTATGTTAAATTACATTTGCCATCGCAATATATTAAATACATATCAACTGTCAATATTTCCAAAAATGTTTTTTAAAACCATCAGAACAATCTCGCCATGCTGACGCCGTAATACAAACGCGGGCTGTCAATCCGGCGCGCGATATCAAACCGGAACAGTTCAAAGATCCCGCTGACCGAAGCGCCGATTTCGTGATGGATTTGATTCGTATATTTGGGTCTATGATTCAAAGACGCAAAACGTTTTTCAGAAATCCATGTCCGTCCTGAACCGCCGAATAACAGAAAGCTGATATTTTTTTTCACTAAAAAATTAAGTCCGAACATTTCAAACGGAACGGTCCGGAAATTATGTTCCCAGAAAAACGCGGCGTATTGTTCGCCTTCGTAAGGATATTTCTGATTGGCGCGCAGTGTCCCAAACGGCATGTACCAGCTTTGCGCGGCTTCCACAATCCCGAACCGTTGAACGGGAAGATTACCTGTAAACGTTCCTGCCGTGACACGGAGAATAAGCATATTCGACATGAATCGCCGTTTGAAGAAGGTGGGGAACGACCATTCGGCGATGGCGCGGTAAGTCGTAAAGTCAAAATCGCTTTTGAACAGGGCGCCGGGGCTATGTTCGATTTCCACCGACACATATTCCTGCGAAACCACGCCTAACGGGATGTAATCGCCCCCGTAGCCGATTTTCCATTTGACGGAGCGCAGATTGCCGTCCTCGATTTCAGGATTCGGGCGCTGAACGCGGTTGTAACCTAATACGTTATAATTGGACATCTTCTCCAGCGAACGGTGTTTTTCAATATTGACCTGAAGCGATGTCTGAATATTGATTTTCCGGAAATCATAGCCGGCGGCGAAATAGAATTTCTGATTCCATAAATAATCGAAGTAATCATCTTCGCCGAGAAGACTGGCTAGGCCGGCAGAAAATTTTGAGTGGATTTCCGACGTGTACCGCTGATCCGCGCCGTAATAATAGCCTGCTTTGACAAATCCGGGTTTACTGAATACCCGCGGCTTGACGCCCCATTTCCAGGTCAGGTCCGCTCCGTACGACCAGCGGTTCAGCGGCGCGGTGTATCCCGCCCGCGGCACTATCTCCAAATCTTTCGTTAGGTTGATTTCATAACCCATTCCGAAATGCCCGCCTTCGACGCGGTTGTACCAGAGATCGGGAGAAACGTGGCGTATGAATTTTTTTACTATACCCGAACTGTCTTTTTTAATGACACGACGTTGATTCCCTGTCCGGACTTTGGCGAACTTAGCTAAAAGACCCTTTGGTTCAAACGCCTTTTCCATCGTGAGATCGCTGTCGATGGTTGCATACGCTTTAATTTCAGTGACGGTCAGCGGTATGAATGCCGTACAGCTGATGAACAGGCTGTCTTTACGGATGGTGAGTGAATCTACGAACCGTTTCTTTTTGGATTTGTACAACGAGTCGGGCAGTTCAATATTGATATCATAATCATTCAGCCCGGTGATGACCTGGTAATGAAAATAGGGGAATTCTAGACCGATAATTCCGATTTTGATTTTCCCTTCTTGCCGGTTATCGACCGGGAGCCAGAATAACTTGCCGAAATTGCTGAATTGCTGTTTGTAAGCCACGTTCCACTCACGGATGGGCGGAGGAAAAAGAACATGTTCGTGCGGGCTGAGGTCGAC
>JBBIRG010000215.1:0-4382 GCA_037441945.1 Bacteroidota bacterium
GAATCATGAATTGTTTTTCGATAATGTTGTTTCTATTTTGAGACATTTAATAAATGCGGGTATCAATTGACTAAAGAGCCCGCATAGAGATCACTTGGCGCGAATAAAATCATTAACCCGCGAATCAGTCGAAAAAAACGCGAAAGAATTCTTAAATATATAGATTCGTATCATTTTGCCTTTGGCTTTCGGTTTTCATTTCCATTCGTGTCATTAGTTTGATTCGCGGGGAAAAGCCTTAAAGTCCTTGTAAGACAACAGTGAAAAAGTTTAGCAGTATCCGGATTCACTTTGGGCGGAATGCTGCCGGTATAAGAAACCGATCATCAGCGCAGCGATGCCAGCGCCTGCCGCCGAAACGGTGAACATGAATTCGGGCGAAAAAGTAAACCACAGGAATCCGCCGATCATGCTGGCGAGCATGGTGCAGATACTTCCCAGACTGGTGTAAAATCCGATAGCCGTTGCCGTCTGGTCTTTCCCGCAGATATTGGATATCATCGCTTTGGATATGCCTTCAGTTCCAGCGGCATAAACGCCGTAGAGAAAAAAGAGGGAGATAAATAATTCTATCTGAGTGAAACAAGACATGCCGGCGTAAACGGTCATAAATAATATCATTCCGGAGATTAATATGGTTTTCAATCCGATCCGGTCGCCCAATGCTCCCAGCGGATAAGATAAAACCGCGTAAACGAGATTGTAAAAAATATACAAGCTGATGACATACAGATCTGAAAAACCGTGATGTTTCAACATCAGGAGAAGAAACGCGTCGGAACTATTCATCAAAGCGAAAAGCAACAATCCGCTCACTAATCGGCGGTATGGTTTTGGCGCGGTTTTCCAGTATTTCAGGTAATCAAAGAAACCCTGCCGGGTTTTGCCTGGTTCCGGAATAATTTTATCGCGAAGGAAAAATGATGTTCCGACCGAAAGAACTCCAGGGATGACGGCAAGAAAAAACAAAGCCGCGTACTGTTCCGGGTAATAATACAGGAAAATCAGCGCGAGCGCCGGACCGATAGCCGCTCCGAGCGTATCCGCGCCGCGGTGAAATCCGAAGACTTTGCCTTTATGTTCCGGCGTCGTTTCGCCGGAAAGCATCGCGTCGCGCGCGGATGTGCGGATGCCTTTGCCGAACCGGTCGAGCGTCCGCGCGAAAAACACCCACAACGGATAGGTCATTAACGCCATCAGCGGTTTGGCGAGGGCGCTGAGCGTGTATCCGGCACGGACGAAAGGAACGCGGCGGCCGGTCAGATCAGACATTCTTCCGAAGTAGCCTTTGCTCAATCCCGCGGCGGCCTCGGCGATTCCTTCCAGAATCCCGATCAGTAAAACGGAAAAACCGATCGACTGAAGATAAATCGGAATCACCGGATACAGCATTTCACTGGCGATATCGGTGAAAAAACTAATGACCGATAAAAGCAGAACAGTTCGCGTGATGATTTTCATTAATCAGCCGTTCAATTTGGACGGAAAAATCTTGATACGGTAGTTGTCAAGATATTCAAAGGCTTCAGAGGTATTTTTGGCGATATGATAAAGCTCGCTGAAATGCGAATGAGCAAATTTAAGTCGGTAAATGTGATGAAAGAGCAGTTCGAGCGGATCGTAGAATGCATTCACATTTAATATTAAAACGGGTTTTTGGTGATAGCCGAGTTGTTTCAGCGTGATGATTTCGAGCAGTTCTTCCAGAGTGCCGAATCCGCCCGGCAGAGCGATGAACGCATCGGATCGTTCCTCCATCCTGGATTTACGTTCTCTCAGGTTATGCGTGATAATCATCTCATCGGCTTCAGGATACGCAACTCCGTAACGGTGAATGGCTTCCGGGATGATGCCGGTTACTTTTCCGCCGGCGGATTTCGCCGATTCCGCCAGCGCGCCCATCAGTCCGTTCTTCCCGCCGCCGTAAATCAGTTCGATTTTTCTTGCGGCCATGTATTTTCCGAGTTCGCGCGCGGCTGAAAAAAATACGTCGTCAACCGTTGGATTGGATGACGCAAAAACACAAATGGATTTATAATGCATATCCGCTTCCTTCCAAACTGGCAGAATAAAACCATTTAAAGTGAAAAACAATATCATTTTTTAGACGGAATAATCTTGTTTTTTTTGAATATTTTTTTTATAATCCGTTTAGTTACGGTAATTTGCGCCCGTAGTCCCGACGGTGGTCGGGATGTTGGCAGAGAAGAAAAGATGATATGCGCCCGTAGCTCAATGGATAGAGTGTTGGCCTCCGGAGCCAAAGGTTGTGGGTTCGACCCCCGCCGGGCGCACGAATAAAAGAAGCGACGTTAGAGCGTCGTTTTTACGTTTCCGTAGCCGCAACATTCATGTTGCGCGGGCGCACACAAGGATTTGCCAAATCTCAACAAACAGTAATATTTAAGAATTTCAAGAAACAGCGTTTATTATAATTAAAGGAAACCGGGTCACGTTAAGATTGGCAAATTTCATCGGTTCACCCCGTAGCCGCAACATGGCTGGTGAGCGCCTGCCCTGAGTTACACCGAAGGGTGACGAACCACATGTTGCGCGGGCGCACACAAAGATTTGCCAAATCTGACCCAAAAATTGAATAACGAATATTGAATCGCTTCGATAATCGAAATACATGCATTCGGTATTCGGCATTCAGGAAATAGTCCTGTAGCCGCAATCTTTAGATTGCGTTAAAAGATTTGCCAAATATTCCGATCATGTTGCGCGTTTCGAATGTCTTGATTCTGATACGAATTTTTCATATAATTGCACGAGATAATTATTATCATTAATCCATTCAGGATAATATTCATGAAAATTTTTAGAATCGTCATCTTTACAATTTTAACGGCTCTGTTCATGATTTCGGGCGTTCATGGCCAGCAGAAAAAGCAAACCGCCGCCGTGCTCGAATTCGTAAGCGCGGATCTTTCAAAAAACGAGGTGACCAACCTGACCAACCGGTTCCGTAACCTGATGAGCCAGACGAACGCGTTCGACATGATCGAGCGGGACAAGATGAAGGACATTCTCAAGGAACAGGATTTCACGATGACGGAAAGCTGTAACTCCGCGGAATGCGCCGTGCAGATAGGCCAGCTTTTGGGGGTGGAAGTGATGATCGCCGGCGATATCGGGAAAATGGGGCAAATGTACACGATCGATCTGCGCATGGTTGACGTATCCACCGGAAAAATCCTGCTGACGAAATCTGAGGACTACAAAGGCGACATCGAGGGATTGCTGACAGTTATGAAGCTTATCGCTAACGATTTTGCGGGCATCAAAACCCAATGGCGTTCTAAAGGCGCGATCATCGTGGCGGGACAGGAATCGTTCGGCACGGCGGTGTTCAAACTGCCGGTGGAAGGCGCCACGCCGGTAATCAACGGCATAGCCGGTAATCCGGTATTCAGCAAGGATATTAAACTGAATCTTCCCGCCGGCGTGCATAAAATCAAATTCACAAAATCCGGTTACGCCGCGACACAGGAATTCAGCATTCAGATTAAAGAAAATGAGGAAACATCTCAGACTGTGGAATTGAAAGAAGATAAAACCGCGACAGCCGGCGCTGACCTGTCATTGAATTTCGGGATCGTCAGTATTACGACGTCACCGGCAGGCGCGAAGGTGCTGGACGGCGATATTGAAGTTGGTACAACGCCTCTTTCCGGGCTCAAGCTTTCCGTCGGTTCACATACATTGACTTTGAAAAAATCGAAGTATCACACGCAAGCGTTCACGGTGGATATCAAGGACGGCATCAATCGCATTCCGGAGAAGACGCTCGCTCCGAATTTCGGGACACTGAAAATAACGTCCGTTCCTTCCGGCGCAAAAGTCAAAATAAACGGTATGCTCAAGCAGGGCGCTACTCCGCTGACATTCGATGAATTCCAGTCCGGGTACTATGAAATCGAAGTTGAGCGCGACCGGTACTTCGCGGAAAAGAAATCCGCTGAGGTAAAAGACCTGCAGACGGCGGAAACGGCGTTTACGCTGAAACCCCAATTCGCCGATGTGACGATCAATTCCAATCCTTCCGGCGCGAAAGTGTATTTAGATAATCAATTGCTCGGCACGACGCCGTTGGTGAAAAAAGGCGAAGCGGAAGGCATACTCGCCGGAAAATACAGCCTGCGCCTGACGATGGGTTCGGATTTGTATATTGATTACGAAGACGCGATTACCGTGAAAGCCGGAGAACCGCTGACTAAAACCATTGACATAAAGTCCAATTTCGGAACGATCAAAATCGCGACCACAATGACCGGATTAAAAGTGCTGGTAAATGGAATCGAGAACAAAGAATTCAGCCGCGATTTGCAGGCGCGGTTAAAACCGGGCAATTATGAAATTGAGATCATAAAAGACAAGCA
>JBBIRG010000215.1:4392-5177 GCA_037441945.1 Bacteroidota bacterium
GACCGTGAGTCTTGCCGACGGAGCGACTGAAACCATTCAGGCGCAGTTCACGGCGAAGCAGGGACGCATTATGGCGTATTCCGTACCCGACGGCGCGGATTTCATTCTGACCGATGAAACCGGAAAGGAAATTTACCGGGGCAAGAGCTTGGACCAGCAGGCGCTGATAGGCACGTACACCGTGAAAACGCAGATGGAGGGGTACGGGAATATAAAAACCAAAACGATTACGGTAACAGAAGGGTACAAAGAGCCATTAGAATTCGCGTTTACCGATGAGGATAAAATGCCTTCGATTTCAATTACCACAGACCCCAGCGGCGCGGATGTTTACTTAGATGGAAAATTGGCGGGTAAATCGCCGTTAACAATTAACCGCTCAACTGCCGGTGAACACACTATAAAAGCCAATATAAAGAGCGGCGGGAAGGAACTGACGGGAGAAAGCCGTTTTACTTTACGAACCGGTGAGTTTAAAAATATCGATATGAAATTGGTTGCAAAAACTTTTTTGACAATCACGACCACGCCCACCGGCGCGGATATTACCGTAGACGGCCAGTATATAGGCAAATCACCGGTTACAACCAATGCGGTTGGTGAAGGAAATCATCAGATAACAGCAACCGCAAATAAAAGCGGGATTGAATATACAGGCGAAAATAGTTTTTATCTTTATGCAGGTGAAACAAAGAAAATTGATTTACAGCTTAAAGACGCAAGATTTGGCACATTCACCGATCCCCGTGACGGTAAAACATACAAAACCGTGAAAATCGGCAATC
>JBBIRG010000216.1:0-5162 GCA_037441945.1 Bacteroidota bacterium
TGCTCTTAGGATTTACGTTGTCCGGATCTGCTCTGACAGCCCAGACCAAACATGACTGTGCAAAACTGGCGTCGGATTGCTGTAAATCCGGACAAGCTGCCCGGCATGACAGCTGTAAAGACGGGCAAATGAAGCACGACCATTGCAAGGGCGAACATCACAAAGCCGCCGCCGCGACGGAGAAAAAACATAAGCCAGGAGGAGAAGCCAACCTGATTCTGCCCGATGTTTCAACCCAATCATTCCTCGGAATTGACGGCAAATCTTTACTGCTGGTTGGAATTTTTATTTGTTTTCTGGGATACCTCTTTGGATTGCTGATCTACATGAACCTGAAAAAACTTCCGGTTCACAAAGCGATGAAAGAAATGTCTGAGCTGATCTATGAAACCTGCAAAACGTACCTGATTCAGCAGGGAAAATTTTTATTAATTCTCGAAGCGTTCATTGCGATTATCATCATCCTGTATTTCGGCGTTCTTCTGCAGTTTGATTTTCTGAAAGTCGCTATCATATTATTATTTTCCGTAATCGGTATTTCCGGCAGTTACGGCGTGGCGTGGTTCGGTATCCGCGTCAACACTTTCGCCAATTCACGCACGGCGTTCGCGAGCCTTGAGGGGAAACCTTATCCGATTCACGCGATTCCGACGCGCGCGGGCATGAGCATCGGCATGATGCTCATCAGCGTCGAACTGATGATCATGCTGTTCATTCTGCTGTTTGTTCCCCACGATTACGCCGGTCCGTGTTTTATCGGTTTTGCCATCGGCGAATCGCTCGGCGCCGCCGCGCTTCGTATCGCCGGCGGTATCTTCACGAAGATCGCGGATATCGGATCCGACCTGATGAAAATTGTGTTTAAGATCAAGGAAGACGACGCGCGCAATCCCGGCGTCATTGCCGATTGTACCGGCGACAACGCGGGCGATTCCGTCGGTCCGAGCGCGGACGGGTTCGAAACCTGCGGCGTGACAGGCGTCGCCCTGATTACTTTTATCATCCTGGCCGTCGCCAATCCGGTAATCCAGATTCAGCTGCTGGTATGGATTTTCGTCATGCGCGTCATGATGGTGGTTGCCAGCGCCCTTTCTTATTTTATCAATGATATGATCACCAAAGCCCGCTACGGCAAGGCGACGGAAATGCATTTTGAAGCGCCTCTGACCACGCTGGTTTGGATCACATCCATTGTTTCCATCGGTTTGACCTATTTAATTTCTTACTTAATTATACCGGATCTCGGCGGCGATGCTTCGCTGTGGTGGAAACTGTCGGCTATTATTTCATGCGGAACGCTGGCCGGAGCGGTGATACCGGAATTTGTCAAAGTTTTTACCTCCACGAAGTCCAAGCATGTCAATGAAGTGGTTACCTCTTCGAAGGAAGGCGGCGCGTCGCTGAATATCTTATCCGGATTTGTGGCCGGTAATTTCTCGGCGTACTGGCTGGGACTGGCGATTCTCGTTCTGATGTCCGTTTCATTTTATTTCAGCGCGCTGGGACTTACCGGGATTATGGTCGCACCCGCGGTGTTCGCGTTCGGTCTGGTTGCGTTCGGTTTTCTCGGCATGGGACCGGTGACGATCGCGGTGGATTCTTATGGTCCGGTTACGGATAACGCGCAGTCGATTTATGAACTGTCGCTTATTGAACAGGCGCCCAACGCGAAAGAAGAATTGAAAAAAGAATTCAAGATTGACGTTGATTTTGATCGCGCGAAACAAATGCTTGAAGAAAACGACGGCGCCGGCAATACATTCAAAGCAACGGCGAAACCAGTTTTGATCGGCACGGCTGTCGTCGGCGCGACGACGATGATCTTTTCAACTATCATGGTTTTAACCAACGGATTGAAGGAAAATGTCGGAATGTTATCGCTGCTGCACGCGCCGTTCCTCCTGGGACTTATTCTCGGCGGCGCGATGATTTACTGGTTCACCGGCGCGTCCATGCAGGCCGTAACCACCGGCGCATACCGAGCGGTTGAATTCATCAAGGCGAATATCAAGCTGGAAGGCGTTGAGAAAGCCTCCGTAGCCGACAGCAAGAAAGTGGTTGAAATTTGCACCAAATACGCGCAGAACGGCATGTTCAATATATTTCTCGCCGTATTCTTCGGCACGCTGTCCTTCGCTTTTGTCGAACCGTATTTCTTCATCGGCTATCTGATCTCCATCGCGATCTTCGGGCTCTATCAGGCGATTTTCATGGCCAACGCCGGCGGCGCGTGGGATAACGCGAAGAAAGTCGTCGAAGTTGACCTGAAACAAAAAGGCACGCCGTTGCACGACGCGACGGTCGTTGGCGATACGGTCGGCGATCCGTTCAAGGATACATCGTCGGTCGCGCTGAACCCGATCATCAAATTCACGACCCTTTTCGGTATGCTGGCCGTTGAGCTCGCGCTCCAGCTGACGCATGACATGGGATCTACGCTGAGCCATGTTCTTGCGGCCGTGTTTTTCCTGATTTCGGTTACGTTCGTTATCCGCTCGTTCTACGGTATGCGGATCAAAACGGAAAAACAAACCGCGTAAGCGGATTCCGGATATTGTGTTCTTTCATATAACCCTGCGTCCGAATTGCTTTCAATGGTTTTGAAAGCAAACGCTGACGCCGAAACCGCCCAGTCCAAAGGGTAAGGAGTCTTTATGTCGAAAAAAACAAAAAAAGGAATACCGGGGCAGCCCAGGTATTACGAAACCGTAGTGGTGATCGATTCGCTGATCGGCGACGACGCGATCAAGACCATCGTCGAGAAGATCAAGGATATCATCACGCAGAAAAACGCGAAGATCGTCAAAGCGGAAGAATGGGGCAAGAAAAAGCTGGCTTATCCCATCAAAAAGAAGACTTACGGCTATTACGTAAGCGTCGAATTTGAAGGACAGAACGACGTTAACCAGGCCCTGATTGAATATTACCGCATCACCGAGTCCATTTTACGGTATATTGTTACGCTGGTCGACAGCCGTTTGCAGAAAGAGCGGCTGCGTGAAAAAGCGTCGGCGCGTGAAATCCCCGTCGAAGAAGCCGCCCAGCTGAATGTCTGATGTAACCGACAAAACCGTAATTATTCAAAAGAAGGAAATGTAAGTATATGGCACCGAGAAACGAAAAGCGAAGACATAAAGAACCCCGCAACACGATGGGAAAACAGCGCACCTGCGCGTTTTGCGATGAAAAGGCGTTGTACATTGATTACCGCGACACCAAGCGCTTATGCAAATTCACATCGGAACAGGGCCGCATCATGACGCGCCGCACCTCCGGCGTATGCGCCGTCCATCAGCGGCAGCTGGTGCAGGCGATCAAGCAGGCAAGGCACCTGGCCCTCATGCCGTTTGTCAGCGACATGACCCGGTAATCCAACAACCTTTTTCAAACCCAATTATCCGGAGAATTCCATGAAAGTTTTACTCAGAATGAATGTTGAAAATGTCGGACAGGCCGGGGACGTGGTTGACGTCAAACCCGGTTTTGCCCGTAATTACCTTGTTCCGCAGGGCAAAGGGCTGGTATTCAATAAATCCAACCAGGCTGCATATGAAAATGAAAAACGGCAGGCCGCGGCGCGTTTAGCCAAGGAAAAGGGCGCCGCCGAAGCCATAGCCAAAAAGCTCGAAGATACCTCGATTGAAATCGCCATGGCCGTCGGGGAAGAAGATAAATTATTCGGTTCGGTGACCTCCCAGGACATTGCCGAAATCCTTCTGAACCAGGGCGGCGAAATCGACAAGCGCAGGATTCACATTGAAGAGCCCATAAAGGCGCTGGGTCTTTATACAGTTGAGATCAAGCTGCATCCGGAAGTGACCGGAAAAGTGAAAGTCTGGGTGGTTAAAAAATAGCGCTTTAAAAAAGAAAAAAAATCATGATCAGTTCATTCTCCGGGATGAACTGATTTTTTTTTATTCATTTTCCTCCGTCAGGATTCGCGTGGAGAGTTCGCCCATGCGCTGTTTGACCCGTTTTTTGATGCGGTCATACGCGCGCAGCTGTCCGCGTTCGACGGTGGTCGTCAGCGGGCGGAAGAACAGTCCTTTAAAGAACCGGCTGAATGAGTTTTGGGACTTGATCTGGCGGATACGCATCTGTAGGAGCGACAGAAGCATAGCTTCGCGGAGAAGGGAGGCGATATCCTTCTGGTAGGCGAGAAGGTAAGGCATAAACGCCAGACGAAGGTCGGAATCGAATATTCTTTTCAGCATGCCGCCGAGCCCGTACTTGGCGAATGAATGTTTGCCGATCTTTCCGGCGCGGATAGCCCAGGCGATTTTCTTTTCGGGGATCTTTTCCGCCCGCGCGATCCACAGAGCGGCCCGGTATCCGTTGATAACATTATCCCAGTATTCCGGTGGCACCCGCCCGATCTCCCAGATTTCAAACTGATTCGGATAAACCGCGTTGATAAGTTGTACCATGTTCTTTTTGTATATTCGCTCAAATACGGTTGACAGTCCGTATTGCTGGAAAGCCGCGCGGGACAAGGTTTTGTTCTGTATCGCGTCCGGGATTCCGGAAACGGGGATGTTCAACTGACGGATCATCCATTGCGCCGCCTGGATTATCCGTTGTTGTCCTTCGTCGCCCGACCAGTAACTGTTCGGAACGCTGCCGAGTTCCCAGGGCATGAATTCCGGATACGCGAATCCGATTGCCCGCGAAACGGATTTAAAGAACTGATTATAGAGATACGACAAACCGTTTTCGACGAATGTGTTTTTCTTGATTTCATCGTTTCGGAGCGATCTGGGGATATCCGGTTTGGGAATTTTCAGTTTGATTTCCATGAGCCACTGGATGGCCAGCCGCCGGTTGCCCGGATCGTTCCAGTATCCGTCGTCCACATGCCCTTCTTCCCAGGGCATCAGCAACTCCGGATAAGCATTGCGGATGAGCCGGGTAACCGAATAATTGAAAAGACGTGTGACGCTGCGGAGCCCGACAGCGGCCAAGTCCTGTGCGGATTTCCGGCGGATGACGTCGAGCGGGGGGATTTGCATGACGGATTCAACCGCATAACGGGTAACAACGGCGGCGCGCCGCTCCGTGTCAACGCTGAAAAAATTAACTGGGAAACGCCGGTAAATGCCAAGGCAGACGTTTTTATAGCACCCGATAATTTCCTCTTCCGCGAGCCGGTTCTTTACATTTAT
>JBBIRG010000217.1:0-3343 GCA_037441945.1 Bacteroidota bacterium
AGTATTAGAAGCCGATTTCAAGGATTTTATTCTGCTGAATATCTATTTTCCCAATGGCGGCGCTTCATCTGAACGGCTCGCATATAAAATGGAATTTTATGAGGCATGTCTGGATCATATAGAATCTGTCCGAAAGACTGGCAGGAATATTGTTTTATGTGGAGATGTCAATACTGCTCATAAAGAGATCGATTTAGCACGTCCAAAAGAAAATGAAAAAGTATCCGGTTTTCTTCCGGTTGAGCGCGCATGGTTAGACAAGTTTGTAAGTAACGGTTACGTGGATACCTTCCGCTATTTCTGCCAGGAACCCGGCCATTACACCTGGTGGGATCAGGTGACCCGCGCGCGGGAACGGAATGTGGGCTGGCGTATCGATTATTTCTTTGTCACCAAAAATCTGGTTCCTAAACTCAAGCGCGCGTGGATCATGCCCGAGGTAATGGGCTCGGATCATTGCCCGGTGGGATTAGAATTCGATTTATAAAAAAACTTTTGCTTTTTTTAAAATATTTTATTACCTTTGCCGACCTTGATGGAATGTCGTCCAACGGTAGGACAGTGGACTCTGGATCCATTAATCGGGGTTCGAATCCCTGCATTCCAGCAAACGAAAGCCTTGTAACATGATGAGTTGCATGGCTTTTGTGTTTTGGGGGAATAAGAGAAATAGCGCGAAAATGCTTTATAGACCAACCAGTTGACCAACCATATAAGTAATATTGACCTGCTGTTCCTTTGTGAATAGTACTATTGGTTGACGTTTCACAACAATTCATTCAAGTTGCCTTTTCATATTCAGCGCAATTTTTAAAATTTTTTCCCCTGCCAAAGGGACAGACAGAGTTCGTTCGTACGGATATAGGAAGGGATTGTTCTTTTCTCCTTGCTACGGATAGAATGACGACCCTGTCGCCGAGAAAACTTTACGTCTCGGTTATGGCTGACCTTGTACCTCGCCATCTCGCTGCTTCATCGATATACCCGAATTTAGTGAGATATTACGGAAGATTAAGCGGCTAGTTCATGTTCGGTTGTGTTATTAATAAGACCGGAAAGTGGTTAACATTAAAATTTTCGTTAAATCACATAGAATAGCGTTTTTATTGATTCTACAAAGAAAGACTATTTGACAATTTTTCATATTTAAATGAACTTATTAATATCATTACGTCGATCGCTGCATATTTTTATTTAGTATCCGCTATCTCCGGGAGTTTCATCGCGTCATCGTACAATTTCCGGATGAGCGCCTTGTATCGCTCATATTACCCTTTCAGGCTGACCAAAAATTCTCAAAAAGGGTCGGTTCGAGTCCCGACAAAAGAAACTGAATCATAAACTGTTTTCAATGTAGTTACATTTTTCGACTACAAAATGAAGTGTGTTGAGGGTTTTCGGTCAGTCTCTTAATTTCATAAGCCGCAATCGAATGGATTTTTTCATCCAGATGAATCAGAAAATCCTTTTGTTCCAACCGCCATTCAGCCATGGTTATCGACCGCCGCTAAAAAAAATCAGGTCAATTTGAGCTGCTTTCTTGTACGTTTGATAAATTCAATTTGTGAACCCATCGTGTTTTTCTTATCCTGTTTTTCCGCCCAGTCAAGCAATTCAGCGACTAATTCTCTTCCGTTCGGCGTTTTAACGGCTTGCGCCGGCGTCAATCCATTGAGAGCCGGAATCGGAATATCGACCCATTTCCTCCAGTGTTTTTCAAGTAATTCGGCGATGTCAACATCCGCGTGGTAATCAACCCTAATCGTATTTTCGGCGTGTGCGTCATGAGGCTCTTTTTCAGTTTCATTATTCATTAATTCGTCAAGTTTAGAAATTTGTTCATCCGAAAAACGAACCAGGTCACCGGCTCTTCGCTCAATAATGCCGCGTATCCGACTTGCCCGCGCAGAAGAATTGACCTTCACAACCAGCCGGTCGGCTGTAATTTCAAGGTAACCGAGTACTGTATCGTTATCTTTACGAGAGCGGATAGAAATCCAGGGAATCACGACTTTGATGATTCGTCCCTGCGCATCGCGTTCGGCATTTTTAATTTGTTCCTCAGGCCGCGGATTCAATGTTATCAGCCGATTTAGCAATTTTGCCGGCGAGGTATGCGTATAGGTCAGATCATGGAATTCAATTAGTTTACCGGACGTGTTTTTGAATTTGGGCGGCTGTATCGCATTGAATAAATAATCAAAGTATTTGGTAATCAATGTATCAAATAGCGTCTCGCGCAACCGATCATGCATTTTTCCGAATTCTTGTTCGAAAGATTGCCTTAACGAAATAATCGATAATTTCAAATTATCTGCCAGCGGAAACGGGCCAAAACCCATAAAAAGATTGACTTTACCGGCCGGCACAATTCTCGCAAAGATAATATTTCCGGACTCCATCATTTTCGAAGCGGAAAACTCGGTTACGGCGATTTCTTTGTGGGTCAAAAGGTCAAGAACCGTAACTTCGTGGCCGGGCTTCACATATCGAACCTCATAAAAACTAAAATAACTCCGGCCGACATTAAGAACAAATTCTTTAATATCATTCCTTATTTCAAAATTATGTTCACTGATAAACGATTCGGCAATTGTTCTCGATTGATGCGGATGCCAATTATACAGATACCAGTAATTAAAAAGGGACGTCATTTCTTCCCTCTTGATGTTAGCCTTTTTATTGTATTGCAGAAAGGCTTTCCATGCCTCTTCCTGACAATCCTTACCATAACGGCTTTCGGCATAGAGGTTCAGGACATTTTGTAATTTTCCTTCCATCTCACGGTACTTGAGATATTCATCGTTCTTATTACCGCAGCAATATTTGAATTTCTTTCCGCTCCCGCATAAGCAGGGATCATTTCGACTGATTTTTTGATACATAATAATTTCTATTTCTTTGAAGGATCAACGAACCGGACGTTGCCAGGGAAGGTTGTTTATTATAAGACCGGAAATCGGCTATCATACAAACAATTTTGAATTTGCATGAAACTGCTTTTTTATTCACTCTACAAGGAATGACCATTTGATAATTATACATATTTAACTGTACTTATTACTAATTCCTTTATGGTAATGACAAAATATCTTCGTAATCCGTCTTTTCTAATTCGCATGGCTTTGGTTATGGTGGGTTAACCAATCCATGTGTATATTTAAAATCCGAAACAGGACAATGAAATTTAGAGTGTATATTCGAAATATTCAACTCAAATTTCATTTTACAACCCGCTCAAATCTTCCAGAACGTTTCTGCTTTACTCAAACCCAACGTAACAAAATATGTAATATTAACTGTTTCATAATAGTCTTGACATTGACGAATAAAAGCATTATAT
>JBBIRG010000217.1:3353-3659 GCA_037441945.1 Bacteroidota bacterium
CGCGCAACAATTCCTCTTTTTCAAGTAATGCAGTATACTCAGCATATCAGAAGAACACGTTCTTCCGGTTGGTCATTAATGCGAAGGGCTGTACACAGTTTTTTATATCGGTTCCGGTATCATGCGATGGTACGTCAAGTAATGATATACCGCATTCATTACAGTATTTTGCTTTCAACGGATTACTGTTTCCGCAGAACCGACAGATCATACAGCCTCTTGTTTTCATGTTCTTTGCGAAAACCGGTAAAATAGGTTTTCTGGTCAATCGCCGGCAAAAAAACCGCTCGGCCATCCTTATTTAAA
>JBBIRG010000217.1:3686-5114 GCA_037441945.1 Bacteroidota bacterium
CGTCAGCACCCACTGGTTAAATTCCAGCCGGATCATGTAAATGCCGCTGGGTACCGGATTGTCCTGAGTGTCGGCGCCGTTCCAGTAGACTTCATAGGCTCCGGGGGTCTGATCTCCCTCAAGCAGCGTGCGGACGCGGTTGCCGAGCAGATCATAGATTTTCAGCGTCACAAATCCCGAATGATTGAGTAAAAAGGAAATCCTTGTTGAGGCGTTGAACGGGTTCGGATAATTCTGGTTTAAGACAAAAGGCAGTTCCATGGGTCGCCGGTTCTTTTTTTGCCGGGCTTTTTCACGGGACTCTGCAATAATCCGGACGCTCTCAAACACCGTATCGTGGCCGGCGAAAAACCTGATTCGGTCGATTCTCGCCTTCAGGAAATTCGGCCTGGCCGAACGGATTGACGCGCCGATACATGCGAAATGTCCCGTACTGACCTGTGAAACCCTTATAAACGGCCATGCCCGCACCGGCTGTCCGTCGAGATAAAAAATCACGCTGTCGCCCGCTCCGTCGCATACAAACCCTATATGCCGCCATTCTTCATCGCTCAGCGAGCTGTCGAGAATAAAGGTTTCCTTTTTATCATCGCGTACGTCAAGCCTGAGCTGCCGGTCCTCCATATAAAATCGATACCCCGATATAAACCCATTATCCGAATAAATCAGGTCGCCGCCCGTAACGCCGGCTTCGGTCTTCACCCACATGGATACGGAAAAAGCAAGATTGCCGATCATCTGGATATCTGCGTTCGGGGGAAACATCATGTATTCGTCCGCGCCGTTGAGATCAAGGCATGGGCCTCCTGCCGGACTCGGCTGCAGCGGCGTTACAATCCGGAAATTTCCATGCGCCTGCATCTGCCGCGAAAGGACGGGTATTGACGGCGGCTTGCCGGCCGTTTTTTTCAGGACGATATAATTATCATTCGGACCAAAATTGTATTCCGCTTTTAGCTGAGCATTTACTGAACCCGCAGAGACGAGCAAAACGAAAAGCCATACAATCCTTCTGTAAAAAAAAGCGGTTACTGTATCAAATGCCATTCACGCCTCTTTATTTGTCCGCTTCTGCACTCTCATGTCATGTAACACGAAAAGAATGACTATGTTTTATAGTATGGATTTTAAAAGATAAATCAAAGTAATTTTTATATGAAAAAACAACGGTTTCATCTGCCGGTTTGATCGGCAAACGAATTATGTTTTTTCTGTCAAACAAAATGATTATACTCCGTTCATAAATGGATATAAAAACGATGGTATTAGTTGTCTGACAGCTAAACTCAGCGAGGCCGATATGTTAACCAAGAATCCATGCATAATATCACGCATAAGTGGGATTTTTTTTCGTTACTACCTTTTTTGTTTATCCTTAAGCCATTTCACGACCGATCAGGAACAGACGTTCGAACTGAAACTACCGGT
>JBBIRG010000218.1:0-4587 GCA_037441945.1 Bacteroidota bacterium
CCTGAAAGTTATCAAAACCGACGGCGCCGACGTTCTTTGCGAGGTCGTTAACGGCGGGCTTCTGAAAGACAATAAAGGCATCAATCTTCCCGGCGTAAAAGTCAGCGCGCCCGCGCTAACAGAAAAAGACGCCGAAGACCTGCTGTTCGGGCTTGAAAACGACGTTGATTATGTTGCGTTGTCCTTCGTCAGAAAGCCCGAAGATATAACGCATATCAAAAACATCATCGCGGGCAAAGGGAAAAACACGCCGGTCATTGCGAAAATCGAAAAACCAGAAGCGATGGAATGCATCGAGGACATCCTGAAGGTCACGGACGCTATAATGGTTGCGCGGGGCGATCTCGGCGTCGAAATGAAAACCGAGGAAGTTCCGTCGATCCAGAAGCGGCTGATCAAGCTCTGCAACCAGTACGGCAAGCCGGTCATTACAGCGACGCAGATGCTGGAATCGATGATCGTCAATCCGCGGCCGACGCGCGCCGAGGCCTCCGACGTCGCCAACGCCATACTCGACGGCACCGACGCCGTTATGCTTTCCGCCGAAACCGCTTCCGGCAAATACCCAATCGAGGCCATTTCCATCATGAACAGCATCATTCACCTGATCGAGCAGGAAATGCCGGTCGATTACACGAAGCGGCGCCGTTCGGGCAGCCAGGCGCTTCCGACCCAGGAAGGTATCGCGATTACCTCATGCTCACTGGCGGAAATTTTAGACGCTGAAGCTATCGTCTGCATAACGATGTCGGGCGCATCCGCAAAGATCGTCGCCAAATACCGGCCCCACAAGCCGATCCTCGCCATCACCCATTCTGAAAAAGTGCGCAACCAGATCAACATGATCTGGGGAATCCAGGGACTGCTGATCCCCGAGCTGAAATCCACAATCGACGAGAGCATCGAGGAAATAAAAAAAGTTCTGCTGGAATCCGGTTTTGTAAAAAAAGACTGCAAAATCATCATTACCGCCGGATTGCCCTTTAGTTCACGGGGACAGACAAACAGCGTGCGCGTAGAGACAGTATAGATTCTGATATAATTTTTAAGCTCAATCGACTGACAAAAAAAGTTAAACATCATCATGATGTTTAACTTTTTTTTGGTGTTTTAAAAGATTCTATTGCATATTTTTTTTCGGTCCAGAACGGCATTTCCTGAAGCGCCATAATCCCCTTGATTCTTAACTGAAGTATTTATTACATTGGAAAAAGATGATTTCAAAGAACATACTATGCCTCAGGCAAAACTGAAAAAAATATACTCGAAACCGGAATTGGAATTTTATTCGGCGGAAACCGTGACGGAACTGTCTTTGCCTCTGTTCGACTCCAAAATTTCAGCTGGATTCCCTTCGCCCGCCGAGGATTATATTGAACTGAAACTTGACCTGAACGAACATCTCATCAAGCATCCCACTTCGACTTTTTTTGTCCGAGTCACCGGTCATTCGATGAAGGAAGCGGGCATTCACGACGGCGATATGCTGATCGTCGACCGAGCCCTGGATCCCAAAAACAACGACATCGCTGTCTGTGTCATCGACGGTGAGTTTACGGTAAAGCGGATCCGGAAAATCCGGAATGAGATACTGTTAGTTCCCGCCAACGCCGATTACCAGACGATTAAAGTATCCGAGCGGAATGAATTTCAGATTTGGGGCATTGTGGCCTTTATCATACACAAACCTAAATAACGCCCTTTCCGTCGTGTTCTTCGCGGGCTTTGCGATAAAAAAAAAACAGTTAACCGCAGAGATCGCAGAATTCGCAAAGGGGTAATAGGTTTTTCCTTTTCGCAAGTTTCGTGGAATTTGGAGGACAAAGTTTACCTTTGCGCGCTTGGCGAGCTTTGGGGTAAAAAATTTTTCCTCTCCGCTTCCTCCGTGGCCTCTGTGGTTATTTTTTTAACAGGCACGCGGATAGAAATGTATTGATCTACTTCGCGCTTTCAGCGAATTTTTTCGCCTCCGGGAAAAACGCCATCGCATCTTTCAGGACTTTATTATTCATCACGAGAATCTGGTTGGCTTCATTGTTTCCCCAGATGTATAGCGCGACTTCGACTTTCACCCGGTTTTTCATGTTTAACTTATCGGTTTCGTAAGATTTCTCGACGAGCGGCACGCCTTTTTGTTCGCCCAACTGTATGAGTCCCTGCATCTCGGTGTCGGAAATATCAAATGACCTTACAAATTTCCTGAAATCCTGTTTATACGCATCGCGCAGGCGCGGGCCGTTTTTTTCCAGGTATTGGCTGGAAAACTCCCGAAAGACGCCTTTGCTCCATAGTTTGATGAAATAGGTCGTCACCGAATCGGCAACGGCGTAATGATCGGGTACAATACCGCCTCCGCAGAACACTTTGCGGCCTTTTGCCGTATAAAAAATCTTGGATGAATCCGTTTTCATCGTATCGTTCGTTCGCCCTTCCAAGTAATAATCCTCGGACGATTTATGGTCATACGGCCGCTGGATAAGCCTGCCGCTTGGCGTGTAATAACGCGCGGTTGTTATGCGTACGGCGGAACCGTCGCCGAGTTCAATTTGATTCTGCACGAGGCCTTTGCCGAACGAGCGTTCGCCGATGACCAATCCCCGGTCGAGATCCTGCATGGCGCCGGCGACGATTTCCGATGCCGAAGCCGAACCGCGGTCAATCAACACGATCACCGGGTACTGGCGCCAGCGTTTTTTGTGCGTGGAATAGAAATCCCGGGAAGCGTTCGAAATTCTGCCCTGTGTATAGACAATGCGTTTCCCGCCGCCGATGAATTTGTCAACAATGGCCTGGGCTTGCTCCAGGAATCCTCCGCCATTCTCCCGCAGGTCAAGCATCAGCTGTTTCATGCCTTCAGCTTCCAACTCACGAAGCGCCTGCTCTACTTCCTGATCGGTCGTTTCGGCGAAACGGTTCAGCCGGATATAGCCGGTTTGCTGATCGATCATGAATTTGGTGTCGACGCTGTACAGCGGTATTTTATCGCGAATAATATCGATCTCCAGAACTTCACTGATGCCCGGCCGTTCGATGGTGACATGCACCAGCGAACCCCGCGGGCCGCGGAGTTTGGAAAAGACTTCTTCTTGCGTGATCCCTTTGGTTACCGCGCCATCAATCTTGATGATCTTATCTCCTGCCTGCAGACCCTTCTGCGCCGCGGGAGTACCGGGAATGGCGGTTATCACGGTGAGGACGCCGTTCACGATCTCAAACTGAATGCCGATGCCCTCGAAATTACCCTGGAATTCCTCCTTGACTTTTGTCATGTCCTTAGGCGGAATGTATACCGAATGCGGATCGAGTCCTTTGAGGGCGCCGACAATCGCGTCATCCACGATCTTGTTCTGATCCACATCTTCGACGTACATCTGCGTGATGATACTGAATACATATTGCAGTTTCTGAAGGCTTTTATAGGTGTTTTGTCCGACCTGCGTAAATCCGGTCAGCGCAATGATGATCAGCATGACTAAGAAAACGGGCAATAAGATTTTTTTTAACATGATAGACCTCCGGCGATTTATACGGAACGTTGTATAAGCATTTTAATAAATACGTTCCATCGTTGATTTGGTTTCAAAGAAATTTTCCAGTTTGGAAAAATACATGAGTTTTGATAAACGCGCTCAAACCCTTCTTCGGAAAGAGAAATGGTCTCGATGGGAAAACGCCAGAAACCTGTTTTTTTGGACCACGACAGGCTCCAGTTGATGTTCAGCCACTCGTCGATGATGCCCATGGAACCGGCTTCTCCCCATTCGCCGATACTGTTGAGCTTGCGCTCGGTTATGTTGCCGTCGTCAACATAATAATACCGGTTATCGGCGTTGCCGGCAAGGAATGTCACGTTAAACTCGGTTCCGAAACGGCATTCGAAAACCTGCCCCCCGGTATTGACTAATTCATATTCAATTTTGAGTTCCGTGGTTCCGGGTACCAGTGTCAGTTGTTTGCGGAGAAATATCGTACCCTGTTCCGCCGGTATGTCTTTTGAAAAAATCACGCATATTTCTCCGCCAGTCGACCGGTTTTCCGTATTATAATTGGATTGCGAAAGAGGATACAGTTCACGGTAGGATTCCCTGTAGAACTGATCAATGGTTGTATCGGCAGGTAGAAGCCGGTCAATAAGCGACTGGCGCGTGTTCCGGTCATAGATCAGGTATCGATCCAGATTTTCCTCTTTCGCGGTAACCAGGTCGTGAATGCTGGCTATTTCGTTTTCCTGTCCGCCGCGGGCATGGGGACCGTGCTTTTTCCGTTCTTCCCGCGTGCGGTTGAATTCGATGAGTTTCTGGTGATAGCCTTCTTCTCGGCGGGTCATGGCGTCGCAGAGATTGATCGGCGCGGCTTTGTAGTCCATTTCAAAAAGCCCCGCGCCCTGATGGGGATGGATATACAGATTCATCTGGTGGGTTTCGATCAGCATTTCATTCCGCCCGTCGCCGTCAAAATCGGTCATTTGGATCTGCTGCCAGCGTGAGTTTTCGCCGTATTCCACGGAATCCAGCAGTTTTTCCGCCAGCAGAAGATGCCTGTAAATAGCATAACGGATATGATTGAGATAAATTCCGCCGAATACGC
>JBBIRG010000218.1:4599-5104 GCA_037441945.1 Bacteroidota bacterium
GTAGGGACAGTTGCACTGCGCCGCCCAGACATGATCCTGCGCCATCTCAAGCATTTCGATATTCTCAGCCGATAATCGTGCCTGCGCGGCGACGGTTTTCAAAAGTTCGGTCCTTCGGCTCAGCCGGTGCATTTTTTTATGCATGCGGTTGGCTTCGTCATATTTCACCATAAAATTGCGCCAGAACCCGCCTCGGACAAAAATGGAATAATCATCATAAACATTCAGATGTTTAAGTTTGTTCTCAAAAGTTTCGTATTCCTGGAAACTGCTGACGGGAAGCGCCCAGTGCTGCATTTCGGCGTAAGACGCAGTCGGAAGATAGATGCGCCCGATTGGGGGAGTGGATTTCAGCGCTTCTCCGAAATGGATGACTTTGATCCATTCCTGATTGTCCTGAAGCAGCCTGAAAAACCTTTCCAGCCATCCTTCGGTATAGCAGTGCTTGAACGTGCCCGGCCAGATGCCGAATTTTTCACCGTCGTCGGCAAAAACGGCGATCCGG
>JBBIRG010000219.1:0-5071 GCA_037441945.1 Bacteroidota bacterium
GGTAACGGACTGCCAATAAATCTGAAATTAATTTTGCTTTTTTACTCGTTCCGTATTATCATTCGGAAAAATTTTGTTCATTCAGACAGGGATAAATTATGTTCAGTGAACTGACCGGGAAATTAGAAAGCGTATTCCGTAAGCTCGGGGGCCGCGCGACGATCAGCGAAAAAAACATTTCCGATGCGCTGCAGGAAATCCGTATGGCAATGCTGGAAGCGGACGTGAATTACAAAGTGGTGAAGACGTTCATCGACCAGGCGACGCAGAAAGCGCTCGGACAAGACGTCCTGAAAAGCGTATCGCCGGCCCAGCAGATGGTAAAAATCGTTTACGATGAACTGGTGCTGACGCTCGGAACGGAAAACCGGCCAATTCAGTTCTCCGGGCTTCCGCCTTTTCCGGTTATGATCGTCGGACTGCAGGGCACGGGCAAGACCACGTTCAGCGGTAAGTTGGCGAATTACTTTCTTAAGAAAGGCAAGCGCCCGCTGTTAGTCGCGGCAGACGTTTACCGTCCCGCGGCGGCGGAACAATTGACCAAACTCGGCGAATCGCTCGGAGTCGAAACTTATACGCCGGAACGCGCAGGAAAGACCGATCCGGTTGACATCTGCGCCGATGCCCTCGATTACGCCAAAAAGAACGGGTACGACGTCGCGCTGTTCGATACCGCCGGACGCTTGCATATCGACCAGGAACTGATGAATGAACTGAAAACGATCCGCGAGAAAACCAAGCCGGCTGAAATCCTCTTTGTTGCTGACGGCATGACTGGACAGGACGCGGTAAATACCGCCCGAACATTCGCCGAACAGATCGACTACAGCGGCATCGTACTGACCAAACTCGACGGCGACGCAAGAGGCGGCGCGGCGCTTTCTATTCGCGAGGCGTCCGGCAAACCGATCATGTTCATCAGCGCCGGAGAAAAACTCGACGCGCTCGAGGAATTCCATCCCGACCGTATGGCCTCGCGCATACTAGGCATGGGCGACATCGTTTCGCTGGTTGAAAAAGCGCAGGAAACCATCGATCTCGAAAAAGCCAAAGAACTCGAAGCCAAATTTTTGCGGAACGAATTCACCCTTGAGGACCTGGCCGACCAGATCAAACAGATGAAACGCATGGGTTCGCTGGAAAGCATCCTGGGACTGATTCCGGGAATCGGCAGCCGCATCAAAAGCATGAACATCAGCGACAAAACGCTTTTGCACATGACGGCCATCATTTCTTCGATGACGCCGGCGGAACGGAAAAAACCGCATACCATCGACGGGCGAAGGCGTATGCGGATCGCCCGCGGCAGCGGAACCTCCGTGCAGGAAGTCAATCAGTTGCTGAAGCAGTACGCCGATATGCAGAAGATGATGAAAAAGATGGGCAAGATCAATCCCGCCGAAATGATGAAAATGATGCAGGCAAAGGGATTAGGCTAGGTCAGGCAGATTTGCGACGGGAAAGAGAAATTGAAAAAAAATTTGCATATTTTTAATATATTTAATATATTAGCATTCAATATGTGATGAACCGGATTTAAGTGATTTGTTAAACAAATAAAAGTAATTTACTCTATAACAAAACAAGCGATTTATTTACTGGAGGTAATGACAACTTGGTAAAGATCAGAATTCAACGCGCCGGAAAGACTAACCGTCCGTTTTACCGGATCGTCGCGGCGCACAGCACACGGAAACGCGACGGCGATTTCATCGAAAAGTTAGGCACGTACAATTCGTTGACCACACCAGCGTCGGTGGAGCTGAATGAGGCGAAGATCATTCAGTGGCTGAAAAAAGGCGCCCAGCCGACGGAAACCGTGAAAAGCATCCTGCGGAAACAGGGCATCATGCATAAGTTCCGCCTGATGATGCGCAACTTGCCCGAAGATAAAATCCAGACGGAAATGGATAACTGGAGAATGCGCCAGGACGCCAAAAGGAAAGAATTGGAAGAAAAACAGCGGGTGAAAAAAACTAAGGCCGTCAAGAAAAAAGCCGAGAAACCGGCCGAAGAAGCCAAAGCCTGATAGTTGAACGGATCTTAATTATTGTGTATGGAACCTGAACTGCAACAACGCAAGGAGGAATGGCGATGCAGAATTTCATCGAGTTCATTGTGAAGCACCTGGTTGACAAGCCGGATGAAGTGGAAGTCAAGGAAGTCGAAGGCGAACGGGTTACGGTGTATGAACTGAAAGTCGGACAGGGCGATTTGGGCAAAGTGATCGGTAAACGGGGTCAAAACGCCAAAGCGCTGCGCACCCTTCTGGCGGCGGCATCCGCACGCGCCGGCAAACGCGCGGTGCTGGAAATCCTTGAATAACGTCTGTTCGTTCAGGAACGACGGCGGTAAGTTGACCGGCCCATGAAAAAATCCGAACCGAACAACTACTATCCCGTCGCGAAAATATTAAAAAGCCACGGCGTCAGGGGCGAAATTAAAATTGAACCTTTAACGCCGTATTTCAATTTATGCGATTTTTCCGGGGGCTGCCTCGTCACCGACCGGTTCTCAGGCGAATCCATACGGTTGGTACGGGCGCTCAACATACAGGGACGCTTTGCCTATATGTCCCTGATTGGCGCGGATAACCGGGACGAATCGGATAAACTCACCGGCGGAATGATTCTGCTGAAACGAGGACAACTGCCGGAACTCCCCGAAGGCGAGCATTTTGTGTTCGACCTGATCGGATTAAGCGTGATCACCGAAGACGGGCAGAATATAGGCATTCTGAGCGATATACGGGAAGGCCCCGTATACGACTGGTATGAAGTGACGCTGACCAGTAAAGGAACCCGGCATCTGGTGCCCGCCGTCAGCGACTTCGTTCGGAAATTAGACGTTGAAAACGGGCGCGTGATTATCCGTCCGGCGTCCGGCCTCTTCGGGGAAACGGAAGAACCAACGGAGGAAGGGTTCCATGCTGACGATTGACGTGATCACCGCTTTTCCGAAGATGATTACGGAAGCCGTCGCCTACAGCATTCCGGGACGATCGGTAAAACAGGGTTTCGCGCAGGTCCGGGCGCATGACCTCAGAGACTACACGCACGATAAACACCGGACGATTGACGATACGCCTTATGGCGGCCGGAGCGGCATGGTGCTCAAGCCCGAGCCTATTTTCGAGTGTATCGAAAAGCTCTTTGATATTCCCCCGATAGGCGCCGAAGACAATATACGGAAACATATTTCCGATGAGTCGGAAGTGATTCTGATGACTCCCCGCGGAACCCCGTTCAGCCAGCCTGTCGCGGTCGAACTGTCGCTGAAAAAGCGATTAGTCATGATCTGCGGTCATTACAAGGGAGTCGACGAGCGCGTCTCCGAAAAATTAGTGACCCGGTCATTGTCCGTCGGTGATTACGTCTGCTCGGGCGGTGAATTGCCCGCGCTGATCATGATCGACGCGATCGTACGGCTGATTCCCGGCGTCCTGCACGACTCGGAATCCGCGCTAAGCGATTCGTTTCAGGAAGGATGGTTAGACTGCGAATGCTACACCCGGCCCGAGGATTTCCGGGGCATGAAAGTGCCATCCGTTCTGCTCTCGGGACATCACGCTGAAATCGAAGAATGGCGTCATAACCGGAGGAAAATTATTACCGAAACCATCAGGCCGGATTTACTGAAAAAAAACGAGTGAAAAAACAGAAACGTATAATTAAGAAATAAAAAAAACGAATATATTTATGTTAATCAAGGAGAATTCCCATGAATAAGATTGAAGCGGCGACGGCATTCCAGTTACGGAATGATTTACCGGAATTCACGCCGGGCGACACCCTGGCGGTTCAGGTAAAAGTGATTGAAGGCGACAAAGAGCGCCTGCAGACATTTGAAGGCACAGTGATCCAGAAAAAAGGCGGCGGCATCCATGAAACATTCACTGTGCGCAAAATTTCCAACGGCATCGGCGTGGAACGCATCTTCCTGAAAAACTCCCCGCGGATCGCGCAGATTGAAGTCCTGAAAAAAGGACGGGTCCGCCGCGCGAAGCTGTACTACCTGCGCGGACGCAAGGGCAAGCGCGCTCGCGTCGCTGAACGGGTGGAAAACGTGGTTTCCGAAGCTCAGCCCGAAACAAAAGAATAAACCACTAGCGAAATTCCGGAAGGGTATGTTGACGACATACCCTTTTTTTTTACCGATAGCGCAAACCACGGATATGATCCTGATTCATTACATTCGATTGACACGACCTGTTAATTTTGTGATTACAGCCGCCACAGTAATCCTGATCGGCTGGCTGATCGGTGATTCAGGATTGGTTCGACGTCTTAGCGGCGGCTTTCTCGGCGGCTCTGATCGGCGCGGGCGCGAACGCTCAGAACGACGCGTTTGACGCGGCGATCGACCGGATCAACAAACCGGAAAGGCCCGTTGCCGCTGGGCATATCGGCGTCAGCGGCGCATTAAGATTCGGATATATTTTATCGGGCGCCGGAATGACGATTGGCGCCGCAATTAACCCCGTATGCGCCCTCATCGCGATAAGTACGCCGCTTCTGCTGTACGTCTATAACCGTTACCTGAAAAAGACGGCGCTGTGGGGGAACCTGAGCGTCAGCGCGATCACGGGACTGGCGCTGATTTATACCGGCGCCGCCGTGCAGAATCTGATGCCGGCCGTAATCCCCGCGGTGTTTGCGTTCCTGATCCATCTCGCCAGGGAAATCGTCAAGGATATGGAAGATATCGAAGGCGACCGGATTCACGGGGCAATGACGTTTCCGGTGCGAAACGGACTGAAAAAATCATCGGCATTAGTCGCCGCCGTGATTTTGATGTTGATTGCGATAACGGTCTGGGCGGCGGTTAACGAAAATTATTCGATACGCTTCATGATCATGCTTGCCGCGGGCGTAAGGCGAGCCGTTGGGCACGATCAGGATCTCGGCGCCGGTCTCGGCGAGAGTCTCGACCACGTCCTCGTAGTCGATCGAGCTGTGGTCGGCGACGATGGCGACGCAGTCGTAGTCCTCGGGCACGAGCTCGACCGAGCGCAGACCGAGCTCCGGCAGCTCCGGCACCATGTCGGCCAGCCTGGGAGGCTCCAGCGTCA
>JBBIRG010000220.1:0-5046 GCA_037441945.1 Bacteroidota bacterium
CTTCATCTTCATCAATGAACAAGGGTAAAATGTCTAAAGCCGCATTGGCGAATCGTCTAATGGCTGATGAAAAAATTGATCTTTCAGAAGTGATGGTTGGCGCGCCGAAAAGCATTATAGTTGACAACAAAGAATTCAAGGTGATTCTTGAAGCGGCTAATGAAAACAAATTAAACAGTTTTGCCAAAGGGAATTCAGCGAGTGAAGTGGAATGCGGTATTACCGTTGAGGATAAGTATTTTTGGGATGGAACATCTTCAACCATTACTGTCCCGGTGCAATTAATTTATGTTGAAAATTCCGGAAAACTTGTTGAAACTAAATATTTAACATTACCTTACGCAAGCGATATTGAAGACATTGAAGAAGAATTTAATAGCGCTTTCGATGAAAATATCACATCCTTAGAATATCCGATGTTTGTTTTGACTATTGAAGGCGTTGAAGAAGTGGAAATGGAAAAAGCAAGCGGAATGAATAAAACAGCCGCCGCCGGATATTTGGTCTTAAAGGGCATCAGGATGAAAGTCGAACGCGATTACTGGAATGACGAAACTGAATTGTGGTATGGCGTGCCAATTGAAATTCAGGGCTATACTATTATGAGGCCTCTCATCAGATATGGCTGGAAGATGAATGGCAATTACAGATTAGACGCGAGCGGGACGACGCGATATTTCTCCGATGTAAACAAAAAAGACAAATGGTATGCTGATAATAATCAAAACGTCAGACTCATGGCGCTTGGGAATGACAAAAAAGCTCTTGTTGCATGGGAAGATGATTGGGATGAGGGGAAAATTGATAGAAGATGCCTTCTGCCTAATCTCGCTTTAGCAACTGGGGACGTCATAAGAGCAAACACATCCAATTACGACGCGTGGAATTTAGCCAATAATCGTATTGAAACTCATGTTGAATTAAGCACAAAAATAGACGGAACATGGTTCTGGCATTGTTACGATGAGGACGATAGGTTCTCTCAATCAGCCGTGATCAATATAACTAATGGAAATGTTCAATTTCTCTCTCCTGGCGCGACGAGTACTTCATTGGGCGCTACATTCCATTCCGAGCATGCGATAAATGCGACTTTGGGTGATGTTAAATACCGTTTTGCTCGGTCAATAAATTAAAAATTATACCCGCCTATAACTTTGAATCCCCCCGCATCAAAAGCGGGGGGGGATATTTTTAACTTATTTTCCCAAAAGCACATGATATTTTTTAAGAACACATTTTACTTTTTAATTGCGGCGGGGTTCCTATGTTCTTGTCAATCCTGCTTCAAGGAGTATGAGGATATTGGCTCACTCATTACCAAAAAACATGATTTTGTTGTCGGAGTCATCGCTCCGGATAGTTCCGTCCAATTCACCCGTAACTACGCAACAGAAATTTTTGTAGGCAGGATGATCCCGGCCGGCAAGAAAAACGTCTATTATATTGAGGGCGTGAATAACCCGGCAATGTATCATCTTCTATACGGTATACGACAGGAGTATCGCGTTTATTACGATTTCGATTCCACAGCAACAGTATTCATCAAATCGAATAACGATAGTGTCCGGTTAACGTACAGCGGATACGGTATTTACAAAGATATTTATAGGTCGTTAAAGATTAGAACCGGAGGATTATCAATTGATAATCAAAAAAGATAATGGTCTTGTCTATAAGTCTTCAACAAAAGTCCCAAAAGAAATTCACTTATTAGAACCCACTCAAGATACGTTAAAAATTGTTCCAGACTCGGCAAAAGGGAACCTCATTAATCTTAAAATATCTTATGTTGAAAAACCGGCTTATTTTATACTTTACGTAAAACAAAGTAATTTTAAGCCATGGCATTTTTATTCTATGCAAGGCCATGATTTGTTACAAGAAATTGGTTTTATCAAGAGTGGAGAGGATACGACAAGAATTACATTCATTGATATCTATTGGGAATTGCGCGGAATGGACCAGAATTTCGCTACATTGAATTCGCCATGGGGTTGTACCGGCTTTGATGGTTTTTGGCCTTATCTTGATTCTCTTGAGCGGCTGCCAATTCATCAGCGGTCAAATATTGAGGGGGGCAATAATGTCGTAGGCGTTTTTAGTTCCTATAACGCCGCCGTAAAGCGGTTTACGGCGATGGCCCTTTGGGATAGCGTGAAAACAAAATAAGACTTGATAAGAGAAAAATCAAACACATATATTCAAAGCATTCTAAATGTATAGGATCATCAAGTTATTTTATATATGAGGTAAAAATGTTAAAAGGAAGTATTGTATTTTTTACTATTGCTTGGGCTTATTTTTTTTAGCCGAAGTTACGGAGTGCAAAGCTCAAACTACAGTCAATGATAAAGAAAATACGCCGGTTCAAAGAGCTTACTTTTTTTCTGTCGGGGCTTCCGTGTTTTCTATTGATAATACAGGCGGCCAATTTACAGCCAATGGATTTTATCAGCATAATAATCACTTGTTTTCCGCGCGGGCTAATGTTCACGCGACTAAATACACCGCGGCTTATGATTTATCGTTAATGTATGGAAGCGCCATCAGGATAAAATGGTTTAAATTTTATGCCGCAGCAGGACCTTCCGTGTATATATTTAATGAAACTCGCCGCGGTAGCGGAATCGGCGATTTACAATTGAAGTATGATAGCGGTATTAGCGCTTCGGGTGAAATGGGAGTCGTTTTTGTTCCGGTAAAATATTGTGGTATTGGCGTAAAATATTGCGGTACATTAAGAAAAAAAAATAACGCTTTGTTGCCATTATTAACCCTCGAATTTGGAAAAATAAGGACATAAAGAACGTTTTAATGTAATCGAATCTGAATTGCCGGTAAATCACATACAGGTAAATAATTATGAAAAAATCGTTTATTATATCCATACTGATTTCTATTTGTCTTTCTTCCTGTTTCGATGAATATGATAACTCTAATATTTGGCATGAAAAGGATATCGTTCTGGGTATTCTTGCGCCGGATAGTTCTACGGATTATTTACGTTCTTATAATGTGGAAGTTTATGTCGGAAGAATGATTCCGGGTTACGGAAGCGCCTATATCGGAATGGAAAGCAGAGATCTGTTATATCTCGTATTCGAAATGATAAACGAAAATTATGCAGAATTCCGTTATGATTCAACGGCCGAGGTTATAATAGAGTCGAATGATCAATCTGTAACGTTATCACATACCGGTTATGGAAATTACGCTGATACCGAACATCGTCTTATAATAAAAGCCGGAGAAACTTATCGGTTGATTGTCGATAAACAAAACGGGAAACGATATACCGCCCATACCGTCGTGCCCAAGCCTTTTCAATTGCTACTTCCCCCCGGCGATACAATACATGCAACGCCTGATTTTGAAGGCAACGCGAATTATCCTTTACAGATCGCTGCGATGGATACGCCGTCCTATGTTGTCAGAATTGACAGCTCCAATTTTGGCATAAGGGAAATATATTCGTTTGCCGATGAATTAAGAGGATATGTAACATATCCTTATTCCCATAATCCGGTAACGCTAAATGTGAGGTCTGAAATAAGAATAATGAATCATGATCTTGGTAATTTTAGAATTCCATCGTATTCTCATTTTTCAATGTCCGGGACAAAACGCTTCAACGATTATAGAAATGATTTAAAGAAAGAGACTTTAAAAGAGCGTTCAAATATTCATGGAGATAATGTCGTTGGCGTTTTTGGCGCTTATAATGTGATCAGGAAGAGATACTATGTTCATGAATTTCGGGATAATCTGCGCCGTCGTTCATATGAAAAACAAATTAATCCGTTCATACAATTTTAGGTTGCATCCATGAAAAAAGCGTTAGCCCTTTGCTCTTTATTTTTAATAATATCTTTCGAATCGGTTTTTGGACAACATCGTTTTTTAAAAATTGAAGACAGTCCTTATTTTGAACGCGTTTCGCTGTATGCGGGTATTGCTCAGGCGTTTGATCATTCCGCAGATGATAATCTTCGTCTCGGTTTGCGTATTCCGGTTTGGCAACGTTTTCATATTGTCGTTAATGCCGGATTCAGACATGTAGAGCCTTTAACGTTAGTCGGTTTGATTGGATTTGAAGCGGATATTTATCGTTCAGCGAAACAACGGGTCAAGTTTATGACTAATTACGCAATGCATTATCGCGGCTATAATCAATTATTGTTTGATGAAAAATTCAGAAAAACAACTTTTGGTCTAGGCGTTGAATCGATGCTTTTCCGTCGTGTCGGAGCCGGTATTGAATATATGCCGGTTGGTTTTTATTTCGGCACCCGAAAGGATAACCCGGAAAAAGGAAATCCGTCGTTAACCGGAGCGGGTGAGTTTCGTGTGAATCTTTTCATAACGGCTTTCAAAATGTAAACAGGCGATAATTTTATTTTAATGGCGAATGATGACAATTATATCTATACCGCTTATCATTCAGTTCCTTTTATCAATGCTTATTCAAAACAAAATCTTGAAAAAGTCAGAGAAATTCAATTTCAACCATCTGACAGTATTCGCATTAATAACAATTTTGGATTTATTAACGATGAATTACTGATGCTCAATGAAAATTCATTTTTACAATATAAAGACCGATAAATTAATAAAGAAAATATTTCCGCCGGAATATCCTTTAGCGATAAGCCTCATGCTTGCGGAAAAAGACAGTTAAATAAAATACGTTTAAATAAAGGAAAAAGATGAGCCGATTAATCCAAAGTATATTTACATGCATTTTACTATTATCCGTCTTTTTCTTTTTTTCCATTGTCCCTGCATTGCCAAACAGAGGACATCGCCGCGCGCCGCGCGCTGATTTTTCCGACGTCGCAGACTCTGCCGCAGGGAACCTGGCAGTACGAAAATTATTACCTTGTCCTCAATAACGTTTATGTCGGGCTGCACGACCGGATCACACTGAACGCCCGATACGGTTTCTCGCGGGTGGTGCCGTGCGGCTTCTGTCCATACTCATCTTAGATGTATTGAGCGATCCGGCGATTCGCCGAAGCCAGGTCCAAATTCGGATCCAGCGCG
>JBBIRG010000221.1:0-5040 GCA_037441945.1 Bacteroidota bacterium
AATATCGAGTGTATGATCCAGTAATCGCCGGTCGCCCGATGATCCGTGTCCGGGTATAACAAATTTTGCTTCAGGATAAGCTTTCATGATTTTTTCAATCGTTCCCGGCCACGCGTGTAAATCCCCGTCAGCATAATTACCGGGATGATTCGCCCGCATATCTTTAATAAGACAACCGCCGAACAAAATTTTCTCGGAAGGAAACCAGACAACGATATTATCCAGCGAATGGCCTGCGCCGAAAAATCTGCATTCGACTGGAAGGCCGTTGAAATCTATGTTCAATGTATCATGAAAACCAATCTGCGGAACAGGCAATCCCTTTTCTTTGGCGATGATCTGTGTCAGTTCCAGCGCGTAACTTTTTATTCCATGACGGTGAACGACGTCAATTCCGCCCATGCAGTCGTCGTGCCAGTGATTGGGCACAAAACCTGTGAGGGTGACGCTCAGCGAATCATGAATGAACCGGATTAATTGTTCAGTGAGTTCATTCGTCATGGGCGTATCGAAAAGAAATCCCTTATTGCCGCTGATCAGAAGCAATCCGTTGGAAGAAAATCGCCCCCATTTTTCATTTTCAATCCATGAAACATGCGCATACGTCCGTTCGTTAATCCGGATGAGTTGCAAATCTTCCGACACGAATACTATATCCGATCCGTTTGCGGGAAATGCGGATTGTACAAGATTGATAAGAAAAATATATAACAAAAACAGTTTTTTCATTTGCAGGATTTTATACAACGCAATTCAAGTCGTATAAGAAAAATGATTTCACTAAAAAATCCATTATTTCTTCAAATACTCATCAAAAAAATCCGCCGTTCGTTTCATCACGACTGGCCACTCACTGATGAATTCGTGCTTGCCGTTTGGGTATTCATGATAGATCACGTTCTTCCCTCGCCTTGTCAGCGAATCATTCAGCTTTTTTGCCCATTCAACCGGACAAGACTCATCGACTGTGCCGTGATGGATCATAACGGGTGATATCACCCTGTCCAGATATGACATTGGCGACATGCGTTTCCAGAATTCCGGATTTTCTTCCGGAGTGCCGAATCGACGTACAATGCTGTCTCCGTCCGGACGATGCGCTGTCCAGCGGTAAAAATTATCACGTACGTCCGCGCTGACGGTGCCGAAAAGTACAAACGCCTTCACGAGTTCAGGCCGCGTTACCATGATATTCAGCGCGATGCCGCCGCCCATCGAATGACCCAACATGCCGATACGTTCCTTATCGAGAAACGGGTATTCGGAATTTTTGACGGCTTTGACGGCATTAATCACATCTTCAACATAACCCTGCCGGAAGCTGTACTGATGAATTGTATCCTTGTCCGAGTCGGCATGATTGCGGTAATCCGGATGGATTACGACGTATCCCTTTTTTGCGAGATAATCCTGTTCCCGTTTCAGTCCGCGGCCGTTGGTGTAGAGTTTCGGATTGATGTACCCGTGATTCAGGATCAGGACGGGAAACGGGCCTTTGCCTTTGGGCGCGTTCATGATCCCGGAGATGGTCAGTTCGCCGCTTTTGTAGGTTATATAATAACGCGTGTAGGCTGGCTGGATATCCAGGACTTTCCCTTTTTTCAAATTGGATCCGGAAAAGTTCCTTTCCATGAAAAACGGGAGCGATACCGTGTCGATCCATTTACCGCCCGCTGGCTTTATCGAATCTGCGCTATCGTGGTTCGATGATTGTCTGGTACAGAATATCCCGTTTACTATAATGAATGCAAGAAATAATATCATATTACGTATATTCCGCATGGGTGATTTCTTTCGTTTCTGTTAATCTAGTAATTCATAACCGAAAAGAAATGAAAATATTTCACGGCAAAAAAAACAAATATTGTCTCACTGCAACTTGATTTCAGTTTGATTTAAGCAAAAAACGATTTACTTTTCAATGAAAACGTGTATGCATTAAATTGATTACTCACTGAACCAAACGACAGACATGGGAGTTTATGCGATGAGAAAGTTCTTTTTATACGTCCTTATGATATTGTGTTCTGCGGGCCTGAAATCCCAGGAAAAAATGAAAACCGCGGCGGTATTGGATTTCCAGAACAAGGGCGATGTTACCCAAGACGAATCGTCGATATTGAGCAACCGTTTCCGGGGATTGCTGGTCGAATCAAAGGCTTTCAAAGTCCTGGAAAGGGATAAAATGGCCGAAATTCTCAAGGAACAGGATTTATTCTTTCCGATAACTGCCGGACATCGGAATGCGCGGTTCAGGTGGGACAGCTTCTCGGCGTTGAATACATGATCGCCGGTGAAATCGGTAGACTACAGGAAACCTATACCTTGGACGTACGAATGATCGATGTGACAACGGGCGAAATTTTTAAAAGCGTTTCCGGCGATTATTCCGGTAAAATCGACGGCCTTCTGGAGGCCATGTTTACCGTCGTCAGCGATTTGACCGGCACCGAACAGTCGGCTGTAAAGAATAAGCGCCTTCTGCCCGGACGCTACACGGAACTGATTGCTGCCATTGAACTGGTGTATGTCAGCGGCGATACGTTTATGATGGGACATGATCACGGCGAACCGGACGAAAAACCGGCTCATTGGGTATTTCTGGACGATTATTATATCGGACGCTATGAAGTAACCCATGAACAGTGGAAAACCGTGATGAACACAAAGCATGTTTCTTATTCCGGATGCGACAGCTGCCCTGTTGATTACCTGTCGTGGAATGAAGCGCAGTCCTTTATAAAAACGCTGAATCAGAAGTCGGGTAAAAAATACCGTCTCGCGTATGAAGCGGAATGGGAATTTGCTGGACGGGGCGGCAAACGGTCCGGCGGATATCTCTACAGCGGCAGCGATAACATCGACGACGTGGCATGGTATGATAAAAACTCCGGCGGAAAAGCCCGTCCGGTAGGACGAAAACAGCCGAATGAAATCGGCCTTCATGATATGAGCGGAAACGCGGCCGAGTGGTGCATGGACTGGTACGCGGATTATTATTATAAATCATCGCCTTTCCGTAATCCCTCCGGCCCTAAATCCGGCGCCTCGCTGAACCGCCGCGCCATACGGGGCGGAGCATGGAACGACGGAAAGGATAAATGCCGCGCCATCGCGCGAAAGAAAAATACACCTTCTAAAAATTTTGATGGTTACGGATTAAGGATCGTCCATCCCGCTCTGGGAATGTTCGAATAATCCAAAAACTTCTAAATCAAAATTAGGGTTTGATACAAATCTGAAATCGTTTTAGTAAGCAATTCTGTTTGAGTTTCATCATTTGGTCTGATAACTTCTCTACATTAAGAGATAATCCGTATCACTGATTTTTTGCCAGAATCACAGCCGAAAACAATTGCACCCTGACCATCGAACGCCAGCCAATCCATAATTGCTGCAGCAGGATCATCAGGATAATAGCGGGAACTGTATCCGGAGTAAACGCGTTATCCGCCATGGAATACAGAAAGAAAACTACGGACAACGCAAGAAGCGCTGCAACGTACAACCCCGCGAGAAAAGGAAAACGGCGTATCGTCACGCGGAATGCGCTCAGGTAACTCCGGAAAAACCCGGCGGTATCATCGCCGGCGATGATCACTTTTGTTACGTCAGATACCATAGCCCAAGCAAGCACCAGAAGAGCAGAGATTATAACGCCGATTAAGCCGAAGGCAACCGGAATCAAGCTGAGGATGACTAGTGGACCGGTAATCAGCGTAAGAAGGAAAAAACGTCCGAACAAACGCCCTCCATGGAATGAAAATGTTCTGAAAAAACGCTTTTTCCCGGTTTCCTCTTTAACCCGAAATTCTTCATCCAGAAATCCTAGAACGCCTCCGGTCGTCCAGACCGAAACAAAATAATATATGACCAGCATAACGATAAACACGGCCGTCAACACGGAGACAAACGACGGCGCGTTTTGTACCAGCTCGATAATATACGTCAAATCGAAATCATTCAGCCATTCCGTGCCGACCGTCGTATTGCCAAAGTGTGCGGCTAAAAACCGGTGCGCAACGCGCAGTACCGGCAGAGAACAAACCGCCGTAATCGCCCATAAAATCAGACAGATCTTGTATTGGCGGAACGTGGTTTTCCAGGATTGTAAAAGTATTGCGATGAATTGCATAGCACGCCTCCGTCAAATCAGGGATAAAATAAATAGAAAAATATTTTCGGCCCAGAACCAGGTCCGCGCCGTATAACGCCAGAATCCGGCGGATGACGGCTCGATCGTCCGGGAGTTGTTGGTCATGTTCAGATCGAGTAAATTGTGCCGTTGCGGATCCACGATCACCGTATGAAGCCGTGCGGAACGCTCGAAAGTGAATGTTTTCATGCTTTCACGGCCGTCCCAGGGAATGTAAAGCGTATCGCCGTTTTCAAACCGCACGAAAATCGTCACCGGAAAATACGCGTCCCCGTTATTACAAACGGAAAAGGACGACCGGTACAGGGCATTCGTATCGGAAGAAAACATTTCAACTGGTTTCTTAACAAACACCTTGCCCGTACCGGATTCATGCCAGCCGGCCTCGGCGGTTTGCTTCCGGTTTTTGATGCGGACAATTTCGTAATCCATCGTTTTCGAAGTCCGGATATACTGGTCGAAAAACCAGTCCAAGTTTTTTCCGGAGAATTCATTAAAAATATCAATGACATCCTGCGTTTTGGGGTGACGGAACCGCCATCGTTTGTAGTACGTCTGTAGAATGCTGTCCATCAAGGATTCGCCGAGATAATGTTCCAGCGTGATAAAAATCAGGGTCGGCTTGCTGTAGGAACCTGCGCCGTAATAGCTGCCGTCCATTTCCCATGAAGTCTGGTTTACGCTTCCGTATCGCGCAAGGGACAAATAAACCACACGATGATAATCAAGACTCTTGACCGGAATTCCTAAAATATTTCCATAATCGCCTTTGATTCCCTTTTCCCGGAAATAACGCTTCAGCATGCGGTATTCAAGATACGACGTGAATCCTTCATCTAACCAGGGTTCCTCAAATTCATTCGATGCAATCATACCCTGGAAAT
>JBBIRG010000222.1:0-4997 GCA_037441945.1 Bacteroidota bacterium
CAGTGAAAGAAAAAGACTGAACTCAAAATAATAACGATAATACCGTTTGAGGACGTCCGGCAACGTCAAATCCGTTTGACTTCCGGCCGGATCGATGACTTGAAGGAATAGGGACAATCTGCTTTTCTTTTTGCTTTTTAAGTTTCCGTAATTTCCGCGGTTGTCTATTTCATCCCGTTCAGTCATGCGTCAGGCGGTCGTATCGGTGGGGACAATTTGTTTCAGCGAGCGGACGGCTTTTTGGGGGTCAGGGGAATGAAAGACGAAAGAACCCGCGACGAGAACATCGGCTCCGGCCTGAATAACCCGGCTACCGGTATCCGTCTGAATTCCTCCGTCGACTTCGATAAGAATGGATCTGCCGGCGGTCATTTTTTTCAATACAGGTATTTTTTTCGCAGCAGACGGCAGGAATGTTTGCCCGCCGAAGCCCGGATTGACGGTCATCACTAAGATCAGGTCAAGGTCGTCGAGCGCATAGTTCAGCGTTTCCGGCGGCGTTGCGGGATTCAGCGCGACGCCGGCTTTTGCCCCGCTTTGCCGTATGCTCTGCAAGGTCCGCTGGAGATGGACGCAAGCTTCCTGGTGAACCGTAATGTAATCGGCGCCGGCCTTGCGGTAAAGCCCGATACTCCGGTCCGGATCGGAAATCATGAGATGAACGTCTAACGGAAGTGATGTAATTTCTCTCAGCCGCCGTAGCACCGGCGGGCCGATCGTCAGGTTCGGCACAAAATGACCGTCCATGACGTCTACGTGAATCCAGTCGCACCCGGCGTTTTCTATCATCCGGATATCCCGTTCGAGGTTGGCAAAATCCGCGGATAATATAGACGGCGCAATCACGGGCATAAACAGCCTTTGTTAAAAAACACATTCAGTTTAATTTCGGTTTAATTTATAGCAAATTGTCTTGAAATTCAACAGTATTGTTATATATCTTATTTTCCGGTTTAAAGAAAGCGTACAAATTACAGAATGATACTATGGACAACTGCATATTAAAAGTTCAAAATGTTTCAAAAAGGTATGCCGGTATTACGGCGGTTGACGGCTTATCATTTCAGATTAGACGGGGTGAGATTTTTGCGTTGCTGGGACCAAACGGCGCCGGAAAAACGACAACCGCCCGTATGCTGACAAATATTATCCGTCCCGACAGTGGTGAAATTACATATTTTCTCGATGATTCCAAACCCGAAGAATTTCCTGATCCCCGCAATATAGGTTATCTGCCGGAAGACAGAGGGTTGTATCAGGATATATCCGTCATCCGTATCCTTGAATATATGGGACAAATTAGGGGATTAAGAGAGAACCAATCCAGAATCGCGGCGAAAGAATGGCTCGAAACATTCGGATTAAGCGGCCGGAAAAATGAAAAACTCGGCGTCTTATCCAAGGGAAATCAGCAGAAGGCGCAGTTTGCGTCCGCGGTGCTTCACCGCCCTAAATTTACTATTCTGGATGAACCTTTTTCAGGTCTGGATCCGCTGAATCAGGAATTCATCATAAATATCATCAAGACGTTAACGCGCGACGGGATGACCGTTTTGCTGAGCGCCCATCAAATGCAATTGGTTGAAAAAATTGCCGATCGCGCGTTACTGATCAATCACGGGAGAGCGATTATTAGCGGATCGGTCGATGAAATTAAAAAAAGTTGCCGAACCCGGGAAAAGCTAACGGTTCGGTTTGACGATTCAGCAGACGATCTGGATTTTGAACGCCACGAGGCCGTTGATCGTATCGAAAAGGGAAACGGGAGGGCAGTGACTTTGTATCTTAAGCAAAACGCTTCGTTGTCGAGTCTTTTGTCCTATCTGGCTGCCAATTACAGGATCGTTTCGGTTCAGTCCGAACCGATAACCTTACACGACGCGTTTCTGGAAAAAATAACACAACAGGACTCCGTCAGATGAACGGTCCGATCAAACAGAAAATACGGCTGATCCAAACCGTCGCAAGGTGGGAATTCAACCGCTGGTTTAAATGGAAAGACCAGTTCATCACACTTGCTTTATCGGCAACGATCAGCCTGATCCTGTTTGGCGGTCAATCGGTTCTTGGAATTTTTTCTGAGCGCACAAACCGGGTGGCGGTCATCGGCGGCTCTTTTATCGGTTTTAATGAAAGTATATTAGGCGACGTAATATTTATACATGCGGATTCTTCAGCTGTTGAATTTCAAAGGATAGCGCTTGAGGAAAAACAAATCGACGGGTTATTGATTTTTCAGAACCGCGATACAGCTGAGCTATTTGTTAGGCAAGAACCGTCCTGGCTGGCCGGCGTAACGGATCAATTCAATGAAATACGAGTAAGAGAAATTCTTCGCCGGGCTGATTTACCCGCCGGATTTATGGACCAATTGATGAAGCCCGTTGAAATAAAAGTAAACTCAACCCGGACAAAAGACGCGCGGTCCTCAACGGGCGATAAGATAGCCGCCGGAATTTTTATCGGACTGATGCTTCTGGGTGTTTTTATCGGACTGGCCTATCAGTTCATAGCCGTAACTGGAGAGAAACAAAGCCGCATCACTGAAGTCATCGTGTCCGCGGTAAGCCCGCAGACATGGATCGACGGA
This sequence comes from Bacteroidota bacterium, assembly GCA_037441945.1. Taxonomy (GTDB): domain Bacteria; phylum CLD3; class CLD3; order SB21; family JBBIRG01; genus JBBIRG01. Next base: position 2,591 of record JBBIRG010000222.1, read on the forward strand.
AAAATCATCGGTATTTCATTATTGTCGATGGTCCTGCTTATAACCTATTTGATCGGAACCGTACTGTTTGTTTTTATATCAATCTTATTTGGGAGCGGATGGGCATTTCCTGTTAGTTTTTATCATCCCGGTCAGGTTATTTTGCTTGCCGTCATTGCGATTACGGGGTTCTTACTGTGGAACACCATCTTTACGGGCTTGGCTGCGACCATCAACGACCCCAATACTTCCTCGCGGGGAGCTATTATGTTTTTACCGGTCATCCCGACCGTATTGGCGGCAATCGGCATGAAAACGCCTGATTCACCGCTGATGATTTTCATGTCGCTTTTTCCGCTCACATCCGCGCCGGCAATGTCGCTGAGATTAGCGCTGACCTCGGTATCCGTATGGGAAATTATTTTGTCTTTGATTATGACAATCCTTACAATGCTTCTATTCAGAAAGTATGCCGGTCTTATTTTTTCTTTGTCAATACTCATGTACGGCAAGGAGCCAACCTGGCGTGAAATGATTTTTTGGTTAAAGAACCAAAAAAAAACAAATTACTGATTTATGATGAAACGGAATATTGAAAATAAGAAAAACTATTTTTCCTATTAAACCCTTAAATTTCACGGTGGGGTCCGGGCTTGTGGGGATCGATTCATGAATTTTAATCATTGTTTAATCCTGCGCCATGATAAATGATAAATAAATAAACAAAAAAACCGCAAATAAATTTGATTGGTTTCGGCGAAAACATTTCATGATCACCATTGGCACGGCCGGACATATTGATCACGGGAAAACGGCGCTGGTCAAAGCAATCACGGGCATCGACACGGATTCCCTCAAAGAAGAACGCGAGCGCGGCATTACTATCGATATCGGTTTCGCGCATTGGGAAAACGGCGTCACATTTATCGATGTGCCGGGGCACGAACGTTTTATCCGCAACATGATCGCGGGCGTCAATACGATCGATTATGCGCTTCTGGTCATCGCCGCAGACGACGGGATCATGCCGCAGACACGCGAACACTTTAACATCCTGAAATGGCTGAACATTCCCGCCGGGTTGGTTGTCATCACGAAATCCGATCTTGCGGATCGCGATAAAATATCAGTTTTGAAGAACAACATTCTTCATTTGACCGCCGGTTCTTTTTTGGAAGGCGCGCCTGTGTTTACTGTATCCGTAAGAAATAAGGATAGCCTGGAGCCGCTGAAAACCCATCTGCTGTCCCTGCCGGATAAAAGAGCAGCGCGGGAATGTCCGCAGTCATTCCGTATGTTCATTGACCGCGTTTTTGTTAAACCCGGATACGGAACCGTCGTGACCGGAACGGCGGCTTCCGGACATTTGAAAACAGGCGATTCGCTGACGGTCTATCCTCAGGCGGCCTTGTGCCGGGTTCGCGGAATCCAGTTACGGTACGCGGATTCGGATGCTGCCGCTGCCGGCGACCGAGCCGCAATCAATATTGCCGGAATGGATAAAGAAATCCCTGAACGCGGTTCCGTCCTGGCGGCGCCGGATGTGTTTGAAGCGTCCACGGCTTTTTACGCGCATGTCCGTTTCGGAAACCCCGTCCGTCCTTATTCCGCGATGCGCCTGCTGACCGGCACGGCCGAATTATTCGCGCGGTTGTCGCCTGTGAAAGGATTACCCTGGCCGGAACAAGAGGGATATGCTATTATCCGCATCAACCTTCCTATGCCGCTGACGGCAGGCGACCGTTTTGTACTCCGCGAAAAAAATGCAACCGCCACGGTCGGCGGCGGCGTCTTTGCCTGTTCCATACAAACCCGGCTGGCGAATATAACGCCGGATTTTCTTGACCGGTTAGCCGAAAGGCGCTATAACGAAATTATTCGGCTGCTTTTCAGCAACAGCGGATTTATCGATCTTCCGGCGACCGGACAAATCACGGGCATTAACGTCAAAACGCTTGAGGAGATGATAACGATTGAAACTTTACGCGACGAACGTTTCCGGAAAATAGGGGGACTGATCGCTTCGCAGGCTTTCATGAACCGGATTAAAAAGGAAATCACTGAAAAACTCCGCCAGTTCCACGACGCGAATCCGCCGCAGTCGGGCGCGAGGATTCAGGATTTTATGCTGAAGCATTTTTTTTACATTGAACCGCGGCTGTTCAATTGTTGTACGTAAGAGCTGACTACGGATGGGAAAATCATCAAAACCGGGCAGGTAATAAGTTTATCCGGTCATCAGATCAGTTTGGACGGTAAAGAGGAAGCCGGTCTGGCCGCAGTTGAACAGCTGTTGACTGAACAAAAGTTTCAACCGCCGTCACCATCGGAATTGTCGCAAAAATTGAAAATCACGGAAAAGGAAGCTTTAAACCGGCTGCACCGGTTAGTCACCCTGAAAAAAGTCGTGAAAACGGATCCGAACATG
>JBBIRG010000223.1:0-4957 GCA_037441945.1 Bacteroidota bacterium
TCGGCGGGCATACCCAGATGGAAGTTAATGAAAATTTCAAGATAGGAAATACGATTATCAGCCAAGCAGGCGGGAACGGCGAATGGGTAGGCAAACTAACTGTTAACATTAAAAACGGACAAATTCAGTCGTTCGATAATAAACTTATTCCGCTGGATTTGAAAATAGGAGAGGATCCTGCGATAAAAAACATAATTCGTCAATTTGAAAAAAACAAATAGAAAAAATTAAAAAATCAGTTTTTTTCGGAGGGCTTGTACTTCTTCCATAATTTTTTTCAGTTTCTCCTCCGTTTCACTCAGTGATTCTTTTAACCTCCGGTTTTCAATATGATCAAGATACCGCTTGTAAGCGCAGGCGATCGCGCTTTTTAATACTGCCGAATCCCACGGCTTTTGGATATATCTGAAAATCTCCCCTTTATTCACCGAATCCACAAGAGCGCCAAGATCCGTATAGCCGGTCAGCACAATTTTGATCGTGTCCGGGTAATCCGCTGTTATTCTTTCAAGCAATTCAACCCCGCTCATTTCCGGCATGCGCTGATCCACGAGCGCGACACCGATTCCGGCCGTTTGGTTCATAATATCAAGCGCTGCCATTCCCGATTCGGCCGTGATCACTTCGTAATCTGACCTCAGAAGCCGGACCAACGATGACAAAATAAACGGCTCATCATCGACACAGAGTAATTTGGGTTTTTTCATGTATATTCTTTAAGAGAGGTTTTGGGTTTATCGTTATAAGAACACTTTCAGAAATAATCAAAGACTTATTATAATCTGTGAACCTGCGGCGATCTTATAAATGAATATAAAAAAAACCTTTTGAAATAAAACAGAAAAACTTATTATTCAAAAAAAGGAGTACGCGTTGACTGTTCTTTCTGTTTTACTTCTGTTGATGCAATACGACCTGAACCTGTACGATTTATGCGGCCTCTGGAATCAGGTCTACCGGAAAATCCAGTACGGCACCGTCGACCGGAAGATGGCCGGAAAAGCGTTACGAAAAATTATCAACGAGATCCATGACCGTGTCAGCCTCCCCGCCGATTCGGTTTTTTACTTTCCGGTTGAGGGATACGGGCTTCCGGATGTCGGCGGCGGCGGCAAAGGATTCATTCCGCGGAAGTACAATTTTCTTCACGGCAATGTCCACCGGGGACATCCGGCGCATGATATTTTCATCAAAGACCGCGATATGGACTGTCTGGATGATGCTACAAAAAAGCCTGTTCGCATTCTGGCCATGGCGGGCGGAATTGTCGTTGGAATGAAAACGGACTGGGCGGTGGGAGACTCACTGCGAAGCGGAAATTTCGTTATGATCTACAACCCGCCGTTGCGGAGATATTATTATTACGCGCATAACGATTCTGTTTTTATCAATATTGGAGATTTCGTGACTGCCGGAACACCCATCGCTACGGTCGGCCGGACCGGAAGATCGGCGAATATGACCAGGTCGCCGACTCATCTTCATCTGATGGTTTTAAAAGTAACTCCAGAAAAAAGTGAACCTTATAATTATTATGACGAGTTGAAAAAATCTGTTTTTACAACAACTAATTAATCCTATAAAAAAGACTAATGGAATCATCATTCAGTTTACGTTCGCTTGAATTCGATAAAATCACGGATCAGATTGCCCTGTATGCGATGACTGAAAGCGCGGCGGAAAAAATATCGCGTCTAGCGCCTCTTGACAATGCCGATGATATTCAGCATCAGCTGGACATGACGGAAGAAATGCAGGCTCTTTTGACATACGATGATCCGTTTCCTTTGAACTCGCTTTTTGAGATCCGTCCTTATCTGAAAAAAATATCCGTTCCCGGCATATTCTTGAACCCGGAAGAATTGAAAAAACTTCTTAATACGCTCGAAACGATACGTAAAACACAGTCCTATATCGCGCAAAGAAAGTTGAAATATCAGCTTCTGAACGCTTTGGTTTCGGCTATAACGCCGTATCAACCGATTGAAAAAGCGATAAGCCGGTCTGTTGACGATCAGGGAGCAATACGTGACGAGGCCAGCCCGGCCTTGCGGCAGATACGGCGCGATATAACCGCGTCGGCGTCTAAAGTCCGCAAAAAAATTGAAAACCTCTCGCGCCAGTTCACCGACGAGGGCATGACGGCCGATACAGTCGTAACTCTCCGCGAAGGCCGAATGGTGATTCCCGTCAAAGAACAGCATAAGAACACGATCCGGGGTTTCATTCACGATGTTTCCTCCAGCGGGCAGACGGTCTTTATTGAGCCGGTGGAAGTTCTTGAAATGAATAACGAACTCAGGCGTCTGCAGATAAGTGAAACGAAAGAAATAGAACGCATTCTCACTGAATTGTCGAATCAGATCCGGGAACGGTTAGACGATCTCCGACGGGATACGGAAATTATCTCTGACCTGGAAGTTATCTTCGCGAAAGCCTCATTTACCGGTTCACTACAGGCAAATAAACCCGCGCTGAACGCCAAAGGATATGTCCATTTAGTCAACGCAAAGCATCCGCTTCTCCTGGTCAAGGAATCGCAGAAAAATCCGGATGAAAGAAAACCGGTCGTCCCGCTGAATTTATCGCTTGGCCAGTCTGAAAGCGATGATCGGATCATGATTATATCCGGACCTAATGCGGGAGGTAAAACAGTCGCTTTGAAAACCGTCGGCCTCTTGACGCTCATGGCGCAGGCCGGCCTCCTCATTCCTGCCGACATTGGATCGTCCGTAGCGGTATTTAAAAAAATTCTGGTGGACATTGGCGACGACCAGTCCATCGAAAACGACCTGTCCACATTTTCCTCGCATATCCGGAATATCGCTGATATGGCAAGGCGGGTCGACCGGCATACGCTGATTTTAATCGATGAAATCGGGAGCAGCACTTCGCCGAAGGAAGGGGCTTCGTTGGCCATTTCGGCGCTGGAATATTTTAACGAAAAAGAAGCCAGGGCCATCGTAACGACTCACCACGGGGAACTGAAAGTATTTGCCCAGCAGGCAAAGGGCGTTATCAACGGTTCGATGGAATTCGACCAGGAAACACTCGAACCGACATATGTTTTCCGCAGCGGAATTCCGGGAAGCAGTTACGCCTTTGACATCGCGAAGCGGATGGGGCTGAGCCGTGAAATTATCGGGCGCGCCAGGGAACTGACCGGCCGTGAAACACATCAGCTTGAACAGCTTATCAACGATCTGCAAAAACGCACTTCGGAGTATGAACACCGTATCGCCGAAATCAACAGGGAAAAATTACAGCTTGAAGGCCTGCAAAAAATGTACGACGAAAAACTGGTTCAACTGAAAAACGAGGAAAAAACGTATCGTAAAAAACTGCTGGTTGAAAAAGAGGAATTCCTCCGACGAGCGCGTAAAGAAACCGAAGAGGCTATCGCGCTTCTGAAACAATCGCAGGGCGTCAAGTCGGCAGTACAGGATGCCCGACAAACACTGAAAGACAAGCAATCCGAAATCGACGCCGAATCGAAGGAACTTCTTCAGCGGCATGACCTGGAAAAAATTGGCGCCGGTGAATTGCGATCCGGGATGAAAGTCTTTATTCCGTCTATGGAAATGGAAGGTACGGTATTGTCAGAAAAAGATGAGTCCGGGCTTGTTCTGATCGGCGTAGGCGCTCTGAAAATGCGACTCTCCGCGGATCATTTGGCGAAAATTTCTAAACCCGCTGAAGTGAGGACTGAAATTCCAAGACAAAATGTTGACTGGGACACCAACGGCATCCGGAATGAAATCGATCTCCGCGGACTCACTGTGGACGAAGGCATCGCCAAAACAGATGAATTTCTCACCAATGCGATTGTCATGGGATTCCGCGAAGTGACGCTGATTCACGGTAAAGGTTCCGGCGCGCTGCGGAAAGGATTGTCGCTTTACCTGAAAGCCGACCGGCGCGTAATCTCAAGCCGCCTCGGGCAATGGGGAGAAGGCGATACCGGTGTTACGGTCGTAACCCTACGACTGGATTAAACGTATGAATTTATTTTTCTAATTTTCCAACGATAAATCTTCCGATGATAAATGCAGCTGTTGCCGCTGGTGAGGGGCGTTCAGCACGTGAATCATCCCGGGTATTTCCTCGATCCGGAAATCATCCAGCAGTTAACCTTCCCGCGAAACAGCTTGTGCCCGAATACCGGACTCAATCGGCGTTAGATGTCGTGATGCTTCGTCTGATATTAATTTATGCAAGGTCTCAACAAACGCCTTCTTAAATAAGGATTGCGTGAAAACGAGGATACCCATTTTTCAATGTCGCGCCGACATCCGCAAGAAACCCTTAAATACTCATCGCGAAACGGGATTATCCCAACGTCATAACGCTACCCGTTCATGGCGGCAATGCGGTCGGAATTCATTACTGCGCAGGTTATAATTAAACCGGCCGTAAATTGTGCCGTTTTTATGATAAATCGCTGCCAGACCGACAATACCCGCGCCAATCATAATTACATCGAATAATTATATCCATTTAGCTGACATACCCGGACTGTAAAAATATTTTATTCATCCCAGACCGACTTGTAATATGTTAAATAGTAGTCCGTAACCATTTTAACTAGTGGGGCATATTGTGACGTATTTTCTCCTTCGGCCTTTTGTTTATTTCTCAATTCATCGGAAAATGTTCGTATGGTTTCAAGAAAAGATTTAACCTCGGGTTCGGTCTCTATTTCCTCGTCAAAATCGCACATGACGTCGTAAAATAGACAATGTCGATTTCCTCAAACATCATCCGTTCGATCAGTTTTTTTATTGTGCGCTTGAGAATTTTTTTTCTGTCTTTTTCTGATATATCGCCTTCGCCGGCAATCGACTCCCTTATCCTGTAAATATATTCTCTTGAAATCGATTCTTCCGGGCAGAATGAAATATCAATCAGAAATTTATCTATATAACTCTTTCTTCCCCTTTTATGCGAGGAAACCATC
>JBBIRG010000224.1:0-4943 GCA_037441945.1 Bacteroidota bacterium
ACCGTCATGAAAAACAACCTGTGCCGCGACTTTACCGGCAAGTAATTTGGAAATTTCGTCCCTGAAATTGTTTCTCAGTTTCCTGATTTGTTTTTTCAGTTCGATATCCATTTCTTCCAGCTTTTGCTGGTCCAGTTTTTTGGATTCCGAGTCTTTTTTCTTGCGGCTGAATAATTTGGTTGAAATCACGATTCCGTTCATGCCGGGAGGGGCTTTCAGAGAAGCGTCTTTCATTTCGCCCGCTTTGTCGCCGAAAATCGCCTTCAGGAGCTTTTCCTCGGGAGTCGGATCGGTTTCTCCTTTCGGCGTTACCTTGCCTACCAGAATGTCGCCCGGGAAAACCTCGGCGCCGATTCGGATTATTCCGTTTTCATCGAGGTCTTTGGTTGCGTCCTCGCTGACATTGGGAATTTCGCGGGTTAGTTCTTCCTCTCCGCGTTTCGTATCGCGTACCTGAATTTCGAATTCTTCGATATGAATGGATGTAAAGACGTCTTCTTTTACTAATTTTTCGCTGAGAATGATGGCGTCTTCGAAATTGTAACCGCGCCAGGGCATAAAAGCGACGAGAATATTCCGGCCCAGCGCCAGATCTCCGTGGTCGGTCGCGCAACCGTCAGCGATTATCTGACCGGCTTTGACTTCATCCCCGGCTGAAACGAGCGGGCGCTGATTGATGCAGGTATCCTGGTTGGTGCGGAAGAATTTCAGTAATTTATAGATCATGACATCAGCAGGATCCGGTTTGTTTTTCTTAACGGCGCCTTTCCTGCGTATCACAATTTCTGTAGCGGAAACAGATTCAACCGTGCCGTCGATTTCCGTAAGAACAGCAGACCGTGAATCAACGGCTACAATCCTTTCCAGTCCGGTACCGACGATGGGAGCCTCGGGTTTCAGAAGAGGAACGGCCTGCCGCTGCATGTTCGAACCCATCAGGGCGCGGTTTGCGTCGTCGTGTTCAAGGAACGGTATCAAAGCCGCGGCTGGACTGACAATCTGGGCAGTCGAAATATCCATAAAATCCACTTGAGACGGTGAGACAATCGGGAAATCGCCTTTCAGCCTGGCTTTCACGGAATTATTCGAGAAAATTCCCTTTTCATTCACGGTTTCATTCGCCTGGGCAATAGTCTTTTCATCCTCATCACTTGCCGTAAGGAATTCGATCATTTGGGTTACTTTGCCGTTCGCGGCTTTCCGGTACGGCGTTTCGATAAATCCGTAACGATTGATACGCCCGTAAATGCAAAGCGATGAAATCAGGCCGATGTTCGGGCCTTCAGGCGTTTCGATTGGGCAAAGGCGTCCGTAATGAGTGTAATGCACGTCGCGGACCTCAAATCCGGCGCGTTCCCGCGACAAACCTCCTGGACCCAGAGCGGATAATCGGCGCTTATGGGTCAGTTCCGCCAGCGGGTTGGTCTGATCCATGAATTGCGACAACTGAGATGTCCCAAAGAAGGTATTGATGACGCTTGAAACCGTCCTCGCGTTAACTAAGTCTTGTGGAGTGAGATTTTCATTATCGCGCAGGTTCATGCGTTCGCGTATGGTGCGCGTCATACGGGTCAATGCGATGCTGAATTGCGCTGCGAGCTGCTCGCCGACGGTACGGACGCGGCGGTTTCCCAGATGGTCAATATCGTCCGTTTCGCGTGTGCCGTTCCTCAATTCGATCAGCGCCCGGATAATCGCGATGATGTCTTCCTTCGTCAGAACGGTCGTTGATTCCGGTATGGCGAGTCCCAATTTATTGTTAATCCGGTTACGGCCGACATCGCCAAGATCATAGCGCTTCGAGTTGAAAAACTGGCGTTCCAGCAGGTTACGCGCGGTTTCCAGGTCGGGAGCGTCTCCGGAACGAAGCTGACGGTAAATCTGCTCCAGCGCTTCCTGTTCACTCTTGGTGACGTCCTTCCGGATCGTATTCGCAAGCACCTCGGGAATCAGTTCCTCGGATTTGATCAGGTCTATTTTTTTGATTTTATGTTTTTTGAGTTTTGCGATCAGTTCTTCGTCAATTTTCGAGTCTTTTTCGGCGATGATTTCGCCGGTTGATTCGTCTATGATATCCAGCGCCAGCCGACGGTCTGAAATATCATCTACGGAAATCCGGCTGATGTCCGTTTCTTCAATGACGCCGAACAATTGCAGCATTTCCTTGTCGGAGGAATATCCCAGCGCGCGCAAAAACGTTGTGACGGGAAACTTCTTTTTACGGTCGATAAAAACGTAAAGAACGTCGTTAACATCCGTTGTAAATTCGATCCAGGATCCCCGGAAAGGAATGACACGCGCGGAAAACATTTTTGTCCCGTTCGGATGGATAGACTCGTCAAAAAACACGCCTGGGGATCTATGCAACTGGCTGACGATAACTCGTTCGGCGCCGTTGATGACGAAGGTCCCTCTTTCGGTAATGGCGGGCAGGTTGCCCAGATAAACATCCTGTTCGATCACTTCCGGGTGTTTATCATCGATCGATTTTTTGCTGGAAAGCCTTAAAGTGGCTTTAAGCGGTATAGAATACGTAACGCCGCGTTCCTGTGATTCGCGGACATCGTATTTCGGCCGTTCTGTGTAATATTTACGAAATTCTAATTTGAATAATTCTTTTGCGTCGTCGACGGGAAAAGAAGACGTAAAAACGGACTGCAGTCCTGTATTGGTCCGTTTTTCGGGCGGTACATCTTCCTGCAGGAACTCTTTATAGGAATCGATCTGGATTTCCAGGAGATCAGGGATTTTCAACCCGCTTGGATTTTTTGCAAAAGAGTGTCGGTCAATTAAATTTTTATTCTTCAACGCGTTCACCTTTGGGTTAGATAAAAAAAGAAGAATGAAAAGTTTTCAGAATACCATACGGCTCAAGGGCTTATGCGCCGTTTCACAAAAAATCCATATTCTCGCCTGGATTTTCTTAAGATACAGAGGCGGCTTTATCAGCCGCCTCCTGAATTCATCAAAATGGAAAAGAGCAGTTAACCTTCCTGAAAAATCGGCGGATTAGACGATATCGATGGTCGCGCCGACTTCGACAAATTTGGCCTTGATTTTTTCGGCTTCGTCTTTGGGCACGCCTTCCTTTACTACAGCCGGAGCGCCGTCGACGAGGTCTTTAGCCTCTTTGAGGCCAAGGTTTGTCACTTCGCGCAGGACCTTGATGACCTGTATTTTCTGGGATCCGGCGCTGGTCAGTTTAACCGTGAAATCCGTTTTTTCTTCAGCCACCGCTGCGCCGCCCGCAACCGGCCCGGCCGCAGCCGCAACCGCTACCGGCGCGGCGATTTCGACGCCGAAACGGCTTTTGATTTCCTTAACCAATTCGCCGATTTCAACCATGTTCGCGTTTGCTAAGTATTCCAGAACATCTTCTCGTGAGATAGCCATTGTATGACTCCTGTTTTTTTTACCGCCCGTCACTCGTTTTTCACAAATGACCCATTAAGGCGGTCGGGTTATGAATAATATGAATTAAATGATAAAATCCTTAATCAGGCCGCTTTTTTGTCTTTCAGCGATTCCAGAACGCCGACAAGATTCTGCAACGGCGTATTCAGCAGCATTACCACATTCTGCAGCGGTGAATTCAGCAGGGCGGCTACCTGCGCGATCAGGTCTTTCTTTGAGGGCATCTTGGAAATGGCTTCAATGTTGGCGCCGTCAAAAATTTGTTTTTCGATCAGGCAAACCCTGACTTTAAGTTTTTCGTTTTCCTTTTCTTTCATGAAATCGGCCAGAACCTTTGCCGGCGCGACGGCGTCCTCAAAGCCGAAGGCGACGCCGGTAGGGCCTTCAAAATATTTCATGATATCCTTATCGTAACCGGCGCGTTCTAGCGCTATTTTCGCCAGCGTATTCTTTACAACGCGGAATTCTGAATTGGAACCTCTGATCTTTTTCCGCAAATTTTCCATTTTCTGAACATTGATGCCGGTAAAATCCGTCAGGAAAAGGCTTGATGCCCCTTTAAATTTTTCCGTCAGTTCATCGATGAGAACCTGTTTTTGATCTTTTTTCATATATGCCTCTGTAAAAATAACGGCTTTAGGTGATTACTTGTGAATTAACGTACCGGCTTCCTGCGCGCTGACGCGGATACCGGGTCCCATGGACGAAGAAATAGAGACTTTCTGAAGATACTGTCCTTTTGAAGTGGCCGGTTTCATGCGCATAATCGTGGCCATGAAACTCTTGAAATTATCAATAAGTTGTTCCTGAGAAAATCCAGTTTTGCCGATGGCCACATGAACAATCCCCTGTTTGTCGACGCGGAACTCTACCCGGCCAGCTTTGACTTCGTTGACAGCTTTGGTAACATCCTGAGTGACCGTTCCGCTTTTGGGGTTGGGCATAAGCCCTTTCGGACCGAGAATCTTGCCTAACTTCCCGAGTTCGCCCATAGCTTCGGGCGTCGCGATGATAACATCCACATCCGTCCAGCCGTCCTTTATTTTCTGGAGGTAGTCATCGTATCCGACATGATCGGCTCCGGCGGCTTTGGCGTCATTATCCTTGGTTTTGGTGATCACGAGTACGCGGACTGTTTTGCCGGTTCCGTGTGGGAGCAGAACCGTTCCACGGATCGCCTGGTCAGCCTGTTTGGGGTCAACGCCAAGATTGACGGCAACCTCAACGGATTCTGTGAACTTGGTACTCGCGCACTCCTTCAGCAGACGGAAGGAATCGGCCACGGAATACTCTTTCTTCCGGTCTACTTTTTTCGCTACGGACTTATAGCGTTTGCTTCTTTTTTTCATATATATTCCTTATAACGAATGAACCCGCCGGAGCGGATGTATTCTCCCACATAATGTGGTCAGTGTTAATTAATCGACAACTTCAATGCCCAGGCTTTTCGCGGTGCCTTCGATCATCCGCATGGCGCCTTCGATGTTCTTCGCGTTCAGATCGGGCATTTTGAGCGTGGCAATCTCTTT
>JBBIRG010000225.1:0-4927 GCA_037441945.1 Bacteroidota bacterium
CATCCGCTGCCGACTTGCCGCTTTTGATCCTCCCTCTTTAGATTCACTGAATTCGCTGATCAGCCGGGTGGAAGCTATCAGCGCGAAAAATCTCTCAGCGTGCATGAACGAAATCGCCGAATACCCGCTCGCGAAGATTGAACCCGCAAAACCGTTGCCTCTTACGGAAGGGCTCAATCCTGCCTGGGAAGAAAAAATAATGACATTTCGCAAAATGATTGTGGATTTAAAATGGCCGTCGAAAACCGCGCTTTCGGAAGCGGACTGGAAAACCGTTAAAGAGTCCTTCCGTGAGTACATCGGATGGCAGTCGGATAAACCCGAAACATCGGTTGCATCTTTAGGGTATGAACGTATTAAAAATATCATCGAAAGCCCGATGCCCGCCCGGCTATCTGAACTGATCCGGCAGGATCTCGCGATGGAAAAGGAAGCGAACAATATTATTCTTGTCGATCAGCTTGTGCGGTACTACCGGGACATTATGACTCTTCTGAATAATTTCGTGACGTTTTACGATTTTTACTCGCCCGACCGGAAAGCCATATTTGAGGCGGGCACATTATACATTGACCAGAGAAGCTGTGACCTGTGTATACGTGTCCGTGATATGGCGAAACACGCGGCGATGGTATCCTACAGCGGCATGTACCTGCTTTACTGCGATTGCGTGTCGCGAAAAACCGGCGAAAAAATGATCATCGTCGCCGCGCTGACCAACGGCGACATTGACAACATTGTCGTGGGCCGTAACGGGGTGTTCTACGACCGGAAGGGACTCGACTGGGACGCCGCGATTATCAAAATCGTCGAAAACCCGATCAGCATCCGCCAGGCTTTCTGGACGCCGTACCGTAAAGTGTCGCGGATGATCGAAAAACAGATCAATAAAGTGGCTACCGCGCAGGAAGAAAAAGCAACCGCCACCGCATCGAAGAACATTGAAGAAGCCCCGGCCAAAATCGCTCCCGTATCCGGTCCGGCGAAACCACCCGCTGCTCCTTTTGATCTCGGAAAATTCATGGGAATATTCGCCGCCATTGGCCTTGCGATCGGCGCCATTGGTACGGCTCTGGCGTCATTGCTGGCGGGTTTTCTCGGCCTGGTCTGGTGGAAAATGCCGATTGCCGCTCTCGGAATCCTTCTTGCGATTTCCGGTCCATCCATGATTATCGCTTCCCTGAAACTGCGCAAGCGTAATATCGCTCCACTGCTGGACGCAAACGGATGGGCGATCAACGCTCGCGCCGCGATCAACATTCATTTCGGCAGTACACTGACCCATCTGGCCAAACTGCCCAAAGGCGCCCGGGTTAATCTGAACGATCCGTTCACGAAGAAAAAACGACCAATCATCCCTATTCTTATTATTTTGCTTATCCTGGCCGTCGTTTCGGTTTATTGCTTATGGCGCCTGGAGATCATTCAAATTGATTTTTTAGATAAGATGATGCCATCTTTCTTGAAAACCGAGTAATATCCGAGTTCTTCCGTATTTGGCAGCTTATGTCGCAAGGCAGTCAGGAATTCTGAAATTCTCAGTGTCTGCCTTTATCTCAGGATGGCTCTGTTTAACAATCATTCCTGATACTTTATGAACATCTGGACTTTGAGGCCAAAAAGCTTATATTCGGAAAACGCAAACCGGAGAACGGTATGGATTCAATAAAATTAAAGCCCGGGAAAGAGAAGAAAATCCGCAATCATTATCTGTGGATTTTTCGTGACGATATCGCCACACAATTCAAGGACCGGCATGACATTCCCGACGGATCGGTCGTTTCGGTTTCGGATTCAAACGATCATTTTCTCGGAATTGGTTTCTACAATTCGAAATCCCATATTGTTTGCCGCATGCTGTCGAAGCAGAAAGTGAAGGTCGACCGCGATTTTTTTTATCATCGTCTGAAGAAAAATTTGCAGTTTCGCGATAAACTGGCTATACCGTCAAACGCAAAACGCCTTGTCCATTCCGAAGCGGATCTGATGCCGGGACTGATCGTCGATCAGTATAACCGACATCTCGTGGTTCAGTTCCGCGCGCTGGGGATGGACCTTTTCAGGCAGGATATTTTATCGATTCTCGCCGAACTGCTCAGCCCTGAGGGTATCATCGAGCGCAGCGACATGGAATCGCGCGCGGAGGAAGGGCTGGAGGCCGTTTCGGGAATTGCCGAAGGCCGCTGTGAGGGCCCCGTGCGGATTGAAGAAAACGGCGTGATGTATGAAACGGATATTGTCAACGGGCATAAAACAGGCTTCTATCTGGATCAGCGCGACAACCGCGCGCTTGTGCGGACGCTGATCCGGCCGAACAGCAGGTGCCTGGATTTATTCTGCTACACCGGCGGATTTTCCTTGGCAATGGCATACGCGGGCGCCCAGGTAACGGGTATTGACACGGATCCGCTGGCCATACAGTCGGCGGAAACGAACGCCCGTATCTCCGGACTGCAGGACCGGTGCCGTTTTACGGCCGGCGATGCGTATGATTTTCTGGAACAATCGGGTACGGCTCAGAAATCCGGATCAACCGGACTTTATGATTTGATTATCATCGATCCGCCGGCAATTGTAAAACGGAAAGAGGGAATTGATAAACTGAAATGGGCGTTCTGGAAGCTGATGAACGATTCGCTTCCCCTTCTCAGCCGCGGCGGGTATCTGGTCGTTTCGTCTTGCGCGTATCACATGTCCGTAGACCTGTTGCTCGAAGCCGCGCGTTTTGCCTCCGCCGACAACCGGTGCCGCCTGCGCCTGCACACACTCACTTATCAGCCGCCCGATCACCCGTGGATCCTGCAGATGCCGGAAACACTGTACCTGAAAACGGCGTTCCTGCAAAAATTATAACGGCAGTTATTATATTACAAAAGAGATTTTACCGCTTCACCCGATTTATCGGAATTTCAGGCGCGGAACCGAAATCGCGCATCGCGTTGACTAATTTCACCGCGTGCATGCGATCGAGGTCTTTTACCGTGAGCCGCTCTTCGGAGATCATCTTGTTCATCAGAAGATATTCACGCATCGTTCCTTTCAGAAGAGGCGTCGACGGCGTGACCCACCGTTTGCCGTCGAATAAAATCAGGTTGGCGTAGGACGAATCCGTCAGGCATCCGTCCTGAACAATGATGATATCTTCGGCATTCTCCGATCCGCGGAGCTGATCGATCAGCGTCCGGTCGGCCCATTTATACGCGTAATCGATGCCGGTACCGTCGGCAATTCGGAGCGAAGTAATATTTTGCGGATGATATTCCCCGAAAGTCACTTCCTGCACTTCTTCGGCGTACAGCACCCTGCATTTGTAAACGGCGTCGGTCAGGTAATCCGGCAGACGGATCACGTCTTTGAGATCCTGCGGCTTGCGGATTCCGAATAAATCGCTCCGCGACCGGTTGAATCGCTTATTATGCAGATCGAGGTTCAGCGGCTTTTTTCGGCGGATTTGGATGGTTTCAAATAATAGGGACATAGATTTTATCAATAACCTCCTGGTATTCGGTGAAAGGATCGCTCATAAAAGTTATACCTCCGCCGCTTTTGTACGTGTAGCGGTCGTTTTGCCGTTCGATAAAGCGGATCATCACTCCGCTGTCTAATTGTTTTCCGTCGCTCCAGCCGCAGATGCCCGTAAAATATCCCCGAGAGTGGGTTTCCGTTTGGCGGATAATGGAAACGGTTTTTTCTTTCGGCGCGCCGCTGATCGACCCGGCCGGGAGCAGCCGAAATATCATCTCGCCCAATGACTTGGCGTAATCCTCAGGCAGAACGCCGCTAATTTCCGAACTGACCTGAAGCAGTGTTTTATCTGCGGTCGTGATACGGTCAATATACCGGAACCGGCTGACGCGGACGTTCCGCGCGATCATGCTCAGGTCATTCCGCATCAGGTCAACAATCGTATTATGTTCGGCGGTTTCTTTGGGGTCGTTCAGAATACGGCTTTCCGCATCCGGTAAAGCTGCGTCAATCGTGCCTTTCATCGGATACGTGGAAACCCTTCCGTCCCGAATGCGGATAAAGGACTCCGGCGAAAAAACCGTCCATTGATCGTCAAACCAGATTTTATATTTGGCGAGGCTGCGAAAAAAAATATCTTTTAATGAATGGGAAATCTCTACCGGCGTCGAGCAGGTCAGGTTCAGCAGGTAAGTATTGCCGGACTGAATTTCGTGTTTGACTTTGTCGAATTGATGTTTGTACATTTCAAACGGCATGGGTTTTTTACGTAATGTGACCGGCGCGCTGTTTGGTTCCGGTGGAATGTAATTACGAAATCCGTTAAAGTCAAACAGCAACTTTTCCGGGTCGATCTCACTGACCGGAATCACAATCGGGCGCAAGGCGTCGAAATCGATAATAAAAACAAAGGGTGTTTTTTCACCGATTAACCGATTCATTTTTTCAACCGCTGCAGGCATGGGGTAATTCAAAAAGCGCATGGTTTTATTAATTGACCATCATGACTCGTTCACGTACAATGTAAAACAACTGATTGAAGAATGCCAATCGAATTTCATTGACGTGATTTCCTGTCATTCGGTTCAGCCGGATGACGTCGCCCGGTACGACCGGGTTGTTTTATCTCCCGGTCCGGAAACGCCTTCGCATTATCCTTATTTTAAATGGTTCTTCCCGATGGTTCTTGGAAACAAAAGCGTACTGGGCGTCTGCCTCGGCCATCAGGCGATCGGCTGTTATTTCGGCGCAAAACTTATCAACCTTGAACGTGTTTACCACGGCATCACCCAAAAGGTGATGATTCGGGACACCGCTGATCCGCTGTTCTGCGGGATGCCGGAATCATTCAATGCGGGATTATATCATTCATGGGCGCTTGATCCGCTGGATTTTCCGGACGATCTGGCCGTTACAGCGGTCAGTTCAGAAGGCGTCATCATGGCTTTTAGACACCGTTGTT
>JBBIRG010000226.1:0-305 GCA_037441945.1 Bacteroidota bacterium
TGGCCTTGACGGCTGAATCGCCGGGGCTGGAGGCTTCCCGGATAAGCGCTCGCAGCCTGTCAATGGAGCGTCCGTAACGGTTCGTCATCGACAGCAGCAGAAGCCCCACGCCGGAAATCATCGCGACGGACGCGATCGACGCCTGCATCATTTGTATGAATTCACTTACCGTCAGCATATGGGATATTCCTGCTTATAATTGTTTCATGATGGTGTACGACGTATTCAGGTCACGCGGTATATCCTTGAGTTTTTCGATATCCTGCTTCAGGTCTTCCGTGTAAACGCCGTATTTATCGAGAAAC
>JBBIRG010000226.1:320-4921 GCA_037441945.1 Bacteroidota bacterium
ACCTTCCGACTGAAATTCCAGAACGGTTTTCGCGAGCAGCGTCACTGCAGGATGGAATTTCTCGAAGTTCACTGTCCAGAGCCCTTCCGCGTTGCGGCCCAGGGCGCCTTGTTCTTTCAGGAACACCATCTGAGCGATGTTCGCTTTGCCGTGCGCCTCTTCCGCGCCGAATCTCATGGAACGGAACAATCCGGCGAGATACGTCACGTAATGTTTCTTCATGTCTTCGTCGTTGTACATGCCCTGGCGTTTGAAATAGTCCATATTGTAAATCGACAGCACGTCCGCCTTGGTTTCCTCGATCGCGGAGTACAGGTCTTTCATGGCTTTGCGCACCTCGAGTTTGTCGTTGCCGTATACATACCCGCGGCCCAGCGTGTGCGAGACTTCATGCAACGTGACAAACGTGGTGAAGGAATGCGCGTCGGCGTATTTCACGTATTCCTTCGCTATGAGTTTCTCGGTGATCGGGACTACAATCTTGTTGAACTTCGCTTCCATCAGGTTTTTGTACATTTGTTTTTTTCCGCCGTATTCCGCGTGAACCTTCGGATCGTTCGGCAGGGAGGCGGCTATCGTCTTGATCCCTGCCTGGAAATCGCCGCCAAAATAGGCGATGTTCACCACTTCCAGAACATTCATCTTGCCGGCGGATTTACGGATGTATTCCTTTTTCTGCGGCAGATTTTGTTCGAGCGCGTCAATGTGCGACTGAAACACCTGCAGTTCCTTCGTGCCTTCGGGGTCTTTCACCATCACGGCGCATTCGAAAGCGGTTTTATAATTGAACAGCCCGTCTTCGTAATTCTCGATCGGTCCGATCACGACGTCGATGTTATTGTCCTTCAGCTTCATCCACAGCACGTCCGATTCATAATAATCGTCGGATTCGATCGCTTTCGCGCGGGCGTTGAGATATAATTTTAATGATTCATTCTCGCACAGATTGGCCGCATCACGGATCAGTTTTATCATGGGATCAATCTGAGCTTTGTAATACTCGTGATAGGGAACAGCTTTAAGTTTTTTACCGTCGCGAACTACGACCGTGTAAAGATCCGTAAGCGCTTTTTCCTCTTTGGGATTAGCTTTAATATACGCTTCAAATTCTTCTTTCGTCATGTCCGCGGGATAAAATGTTCCGCCTTTCGGCCTTTCCTTAGGGCCTTCGCCGGTGAAACGCGTGCCGTGAATGCGGTCATACGGGCCGTAACTGATCATGGCGTATTCATAGGCTTCCTTCGACGCCTGATCGGTCTTCGATTTCAGTTCGTCACGTGTCTTGATCGCGTCGTAAGCGGTCTGAACCCAGAATATTTCATCGGCATACTGACCCGCCTTCACGAGCAGTTTCACCATTTCTTTTTCTTTCGCCGTGAGATGATCCATATTCACGTCGATTTCCGTTTTCGCAAACTGGTCGATCATTTTTTGCATTTCAGATTTTTCCTTCATGGGTTCTTTCTTGGTTTGACAGCTCAATATAAAAACCAAGCTCATCAGAAAGAGGATACTTCGTTTCATGGGTTTTCTCCAAAAGTTTATTTTAATGATGTTGATTGATCCTGATAAATTCATCTATCATATTTTTTAATTTCTTCATATAAACCGACGCGGCATTCTTATATTCAGAATTATAAAATTCGAATTGGGCGAGTTCATGATAAAAATCTCTCAGGTCGGAGACTTTTTTCAGGCGGCGGATGGCTTCTGCGGAATCAAAAAACAGGTTCATCGTTTTAACAGTGTTTTTAATTGACCGATGTCGGCCTTGTCCTGAATTGAATTCCGGCGCTCTTTCAATTCGATCAGATCTTCGGGGTGAATAACAGAAATGTCTGTATCCTGAAAACGGATCGTTTGCCTCCGTTCGTAATAAACCTGAAAAAGTTTGTCGGATTCAATTTGCAGATCCAGGATAAGAGATTCTTCGCCTTGAATATAAACGCTTCTCATGATTTTTGCCTTTTCAAATATCCATGGCTCTTTCTGGTTGATATACCCTGCTGTTTTAAGTTTTCCGCAAATATCCGTCAGGTCTTTTTCGGAAATCATCAGATCAATATCTTCGGTAAACCGCGGTTCGGCAAAAACAGAATAAGCCATGCCTCCCATCAGCAAATACGGAGAAGGTCTTAAGAGACGGTTGAGTTGCAGTAAAAAATTGAATAAATTCATTATGAAATAATCGTTTTGAAAAACTGCGCTAAAAAAGTAAAAATTATCTATACAATAATCAAATCATTTCCGGTTTTTATCAATTTATATTTACGTATTTTATATTTGCGCAAAAATTGCCCCTTTACTTTTATTATTTGTTTCATACATTCATTCGATGGTTCAATTCAAAATAAATACTGGTAACGATCATGGCTCTTAAATTTATCATCGTTTTTCTGGTTTTTCTTAACGGTATTTGGATGATGTTTGACGGAATACACGTTCTCCTGAAAGGAAAATATTTCGGCCCGGAGAACCCGGGTCCATGGCGGCATATCAACTCGGCGTTGGGAATGAACCCTTTTCGCATCGGGCTGGTTTTTATATTCATCGACTTTTGCTGGCTGTTATTCGGTGTTAGTTTGATCGCCGGTTTTTCATGGAGCGGACTTGCTGGAATTGTCGTCAGCATGATGACGATCTGGTATCTGCCGTTCGGTACACTGATTTCCGTCGTTACGCTGATCGGGCTGATCAACTGCGGGTTATGACGATCACGTTAATCGGATTATCAAAATGATCGCATCCCGTGTCCAGAATACATTTACATCGATGCGAGTGTGATATGGCGAACATTTTTCATTTTACCGCCGAGTTGCTCAGTCCGGGAAAAAGCAACTATTTTTTTTCGTACATTTACGATAGTTTTAAAGATGAAACTATTGATTTCACTCATCAAAAACATAACCCTCTCAAAGGCCATTCATGACCAAACCGGTTACCGGCGATCAGCCGGACATGGGCTTCCGCGACCGCAGCCATGTTATTGATGCGAAGGGAAAACGCATCTGGCTGTTCCCGAAAAAACCGTCGGGTAAATTGCATCGCCGCCGACTGATGGTTACTTTGATGTTAATGCTGGTTTTCGTCCTAACCCCTTTTGTCCGGACTGACGGACATCCTTTGTTTCTGTTCAATTTTATCGAGCGGAAATTCATTTTATTCGGACTGGCGTTCTGGACACAGGATTTTTTCATTCTCGCGCTGTCGTTCCTTGCGCTGGCGATTTTCATTGTTCTGTTCACGGCCGTTTTTGGGCGGATATTCTGCGGCTGGCTATGCCCGCAAACGATATTTCTGGAAATGGTCTTCCGGAAATTAGAATATTTCATTGAGGGCGACGGAGCCCGCCAGAAAAAACTTCACAAATCTCCGTTTTCGGCGGCAAAACTGGCGAAACGTATTTCTAAACACTTCATTTTTCTTTTTATCGCGTTTACGGTCACAACGGCGCTGAGTTTCTGGATCATCGGAACGGATCAGGTTTTTGCTGTCTTTCAATCAGGATTGACGCAATCTCCGGGATATTTTTTTTCGATCGCCGGTTTCAGCGGCGTTTTTTATTTTATATTTTCCTGTTTCCGAGAGAACGCTTGCATCTTTCTGTGCCCTTACGGCCGCTTGCAATCTGTGCTGATTGACCGGCGTACGATCGTTGTCGCATACGATTACAAACGGGGCGAAACTCGCGCGCCCCTTGGAAAGCGTGTGGAATCAATTCAGTATGGCGACTGTGTGGACTGCCGCCTGTGCAATCAGGTCTGCCCCACGGGCATCGACATCCGCGACGGAATCCAGCTTGAGTGCGTCAACTGCACCGCATGCATCGACGCGTGCGACGGCGTGATGGATAAAATCAGGCGTCCCCGCGGCCTGATACGCTACGCTTCCATGGAGCAGATCGCCGAAGCGCGGCCGTTCCGGTTCTCGCCGCGAATCATTCTGTATTCTGCAGCGTTGATCCTGCTGACTGGACTCGTGGTTTATCTCATGACCACGCGCCCGGATGTCGATACCAGGATTCTCCGCGCCTCCGGTTCGATGGCGCAGACAACGGAAGACGGATGGATTGTTAACCTGTACACGGCAAAAATCGTTAATAAAACATTCAGGGACATTCCCGTTCATTTTTCTCTTGGCGATGAGCCCGGAACGATTTTCCAGCCGGGCCGGGACACACTGATGATTCCCGCCCAGGCCGTTGCTGAAACAAGTCTGATCGTAAAGCTGAAACCCTCCGTCCCGATAAAACCACAGCGGAAAATAAAAATTTTCATATTACGTAAAAATGTTATTATTGAGACGGTTTCTACATTTTTTATGGAAAAAAATATCGGCATAACAAAATAATGAAAGCGGCCGCATGAAATTCAAATGGCACTGGGGAATTGGAATCGCGGTGGTTTATACCGGATTCGTTCTGATCCGTATTATTACGATCATCATTTCGGAGCGTAACGACGTTGACCTTGTGGCTCCGGATTATTATGCCCGGGCGATCACTTATGAGGAACGGATTCAGGCTGTCAACAACGCCCAATCCATGAAGGAAAGAATTGCTGTAAAAAAAGAAAACCGGAAAATCATCATCACTTTTCCCG
>JBBIRG010000227.1:0-4874 GCA_037441945.1 Bacteroidota bacterium
GGGACACCTGTCGCATTTCTATGAAAACCTGAAAAACAGCCTACCGGGCATCGAGACCGTACACAACGAAGTCTACGCCGATTCCGGAAGCATGTATTCCTACTTTTGCGCAAGAAACATAATCCGCGAAGATGCGCTGCTGCTCGAAAGCGACCTGATCTATGAACCCCGAGCGCTGAAAGAACTGCTCGCTTCAGACAAAAACGACGCCATCCTGATTTCAGGCAAAACCGACTCCGGCGACGAAGTCTACGTGGAAACCGACGGGGAGCGGATCAGCGGGCTGTCCAAAAACGCGGCTGAACTGAGAAGCATTACCGGCGAACTCGTCGGCATTTCACGGATTTCCTTGTCGCTTTATCAAAACATGATCCAAACGGCCGAATCGCTGTTCAGGGAATCACTGAAAGTCGAATACGAACATTGCCTTATCAAAACGGCTCAGACCCATCCTGTGTTTTATCTAAAAATCAATGATTTAGTCTGGTCGGAAATCGACGATGAAAGTCATCTAAAACGCGCGCAGCAAACCATTCTACCCAAATTATCAGGAAGGTAATTTATGTCAGAAGAATTTAAACCGGTCAAGCGGAATATCCTGCTGAATCCCGGTCCGGCGACAACCACCGATACCGTCAAATACGCTCAGGTCGTTCCGGATATTTGCCCGCGTGAAAAGGAATTCGGCGATTTGGTCGAAAGCATTCTTATTGACCTTGTGAAAGTAATTCATGGCGAAGACGCTTACAAATGCGTGCTCTTCGGCGGCTCCGGCACCGCATCGGTGGACGCAGCGATTAATTCGGCCGTTCCGCCGGACGGCGGCATCCTGGTAATTGCCAACGGGGCTTACGGAACGCGCATGATCGAGATCGCCGCCGGATACGGCATCCACTGCGTCCGATATGAAATTCCCTACGGCGACTACCCCGACCTGAACTCCGTGGAAGAGCTAATCAAAAACAATCTCCCGAAACTGACACATATCGGCATCATCCATCACGAAACCACAACGGGAATGCTCAATCCGATTGAGAATACTCTCGCACTCGCGAGAAAATACAATTTGGAAATCATCGTTGACGCGATGTCCTCTTATGCGGGCATCCCCATCGACGTCCGTAAGCATGATTACGATTACGTGATTTCATCGTCCAATAAAAACATCCAGGGTATGGCGGGCATCAGCTTTGTATTGTGCAAACAAAGCGCTCTTGAAAAAATGAAATCGTATCCGAAACGATCCTATTACCTGAACCTGTACCAGCAGTATTACTTTTTCGATAAAAAGAAACAGATGCAGTTTACGCCGCCGGTCCAGGTTTTGTACGCCCTGCGCAGGGCGATTACCGAATATTACGCCGAGGGCGAACATGCACGATTTAGGCGCTATACCGATAACTGGGACTGCCTTAGCCGCGGTTTGAACGATATCGGCTTCCGTTTGCTGCTGCCCCCGGAACAGCAATCGAAAATGCTGACCTCGATCATTGAGCCGGTTGACCCGCATTACCAATTTGATGGTATGCACGATTATCTCTACGCGCGCGGTTTTACGATTTATCCGGGCAAGGGCGCGAAACAGGATACGTTCCGTATCGCGAATATCGGACAGATATACCCATCCGATATAGAACAATTCATCATCGCGCTGAAGCAGTATATCCAAGATCGCGGCATCCGGCAATTTTAACTATCATGAATCTCTTCCGTCAGTACCGCGCATCGCTTAAAAACCCCGCTGTGGAGGAATGGCCTGACTTTTTTCTGTTCCGTCCGCTGGCGTTTATTCTGGTAAAATTCCTTTGCCTTTTTCCCGTCACGCCGAACCAAATCAGCTACGCCGCCATGGTAACGGGAATCATCAGCGCTTATTTCTTTTCACAGGGCACCCCGGACGGACTATTATTCGGATCCCTTTTTTACGGATTTTCGAACGTCATCGACTGTTCCGACGGCATGGTGGCGCGGATCAAGAAAAACGGCACGCCGACTGGACGCATCATCGACGGTGTCGTGGATTACATCGTCAGCATCGCAGTCTATGTGGCGTTGGGTATCGGTCTTTCGAAAGCCGTTGACCAGGGCTGGCTTGTTCTTCCTTTTTCTGCCTGGACACTCATGGTCGCCGCTGGGATCAGTAAAATTTTCCAGTCCGTTATCACCGACAGTTACCGGAAACTGTATGAAGGATATGTTCTCGGCGAACTTGTTACGCCGGAACGAGAAATTGAAAAGTACGGAACTGTACTCGCGGAATTAAACCTGACTAGCGGACACCGGTACGATAAATTCCTGATCTGCACCTATCTTTACTACACAAGTCTTCAGGTTTCAAAAGTCAAACAAGAACCGATTCCTATCAGTCCGGAGAATTACAAACGGCACAATCTCTGGCTGATCCAGATGTGGAATCTTGCGGGTCCAACAGCGCATATCGTCATGGTCATGACGGCCGCGATATTATATAACCCGATGGTCTTATTTATGTACGCCGTTATTTTTGCCAACACATGGACGCTCATCATGCTGCCCGTACAGGTTTGGACAAACCGGCAGTTGTTCCGGAAATATTCAAGTCAAACATCCGTTTCATCTGTCTGAACATTTTTCTGAGTATTTTTTAAAACTGACAAAAAATCAATATGAATCAAGCCTCAATTATTATCCGCAAAGCTGAGCGGGAAGATGCCGGGGTCATTACGGCTTTTAACCGGGCGATGGCTTTGGAAACGGAAAACAAGGAATTAGACAAAACTACGGCGACAAGCGGCATACTGAATTTACTTGAGCACAAAGAATATGGATTCTACTTAATAGCCCTGAAAAACGGGCAGCACGCCGGACAATTGATGATAACATATGAATGGTCTGACTGGCGCGACGGACTGTTCTGGTGGATACAAAGCGTATACGTCAAACCGAGGTACCGGGGTGAAGGCGTATACAAAGCGCTTTACGATTATATCCTTCGCGAAAGTCGTAAG
The DNA here is from genome assembly GCA_037441945.1 of Bacteroidota bacterium. GTDB lineage: Bacteria > CLD3 > CLD3 > SB21 > JBBIRG01 > JBBIRG01. Next base: position 2,988 of record JBBIRG010000227.1, read on the forward strand.
GACAAGATTGTGAAAGGCATACGGCTTTATGTCGATCAGTCCAACGCATCAGCGAAAGCTGTTTACGAAAAACTCGGCATGAAAAAAGCGCATTATGATATGTATGAAGTTGATTTTGTTTTTGAGGAATAAGGCATAGAACACGGATCAAACTGATAAACACGGATTTACACGGATGATGACAAAAGGGCTATGGATTTTATCCGTAGCAATCCGTCCAATCCATGAAAATCCGTATTCTTAATTCATGTTCAAGGAAATATTTTATGCGAAGAAAAATTATTTTTTTCATCCTCATCCTTCTTATCGGTTGTTTAGCCGGCTGCGTGTTCTGGCCGGTATCAGTTAAAGAAATGGATTTTAAAAAGACGCCGTTATCTGAAAAACAACTTCCGATTGTCTATTCGGATAAATACGACATCACCTTTTTCGGGCTCGAACGCCTGCATCCTTTCGATTCGCGCAAGTACAGCAAAACGAAGAATTATTTAGTCGAAAATAAAATTGTCGGTGAAAACCAGTTTGTCGAACCGGGCGTTCCGTCTCTTGATGATCTGCTTCTGGTTCATCCCCAATGGTATTTAGATACGCTGAATTATTCCTCCACGGTCGCCGAATACGCCGAACTGGGTTTTTTATCGTGGTTTCCTTCGATCCTGACAAAGAAACGCGTGCTGGTGCCGATGCTGTACGCTACCGGTGGAAGCGTTCTTGCGGCGAATCTCGCTTTCAAAAAAGGATGGGCGATCAACCTCAGCGGCGGTTATCATCACGCCTCGAAGGAACAGGGCGGAGGCTTCTGCATCTACGCCGATATTACGCTGATCGTCCATTATATGCGCAAATACAATCCGATGACGCAGAAATTCATGATTATCGACTTAGACGCGCATCAGGGCAACGGCCACGGACGGGATTTCCTGCTCGACCCGGATGTGTTTATCGTGGACATGTACAACGCAAAAATTTACCCGAACGACACGCTGGCTAAACGGGCGATCGCGATTAAAGCCGAGCTTGAACCCGGAATCGGAAGCGAAAAATATCTGGCGCTGTTGGAGTTTCACTTGAATGAGGCGTTCAATCAGTTCAAGCCGGACATGGTGATCTACAACGCCGGCACGGACATCCTGGAAGGCGACCCGCTGGGACGGATGAACATCACGGCGGGCGGCATTATCCAGCGCGACGAAAAAGTCTTCCGTCATGCCTTGATGGAAGGCGTACCGGTTGTGATGCTGCTCTCAGGGGGATATCAGAAAAATAATTATGAAGTCATCGGGCGATCGATCGCCAATCTGAAAGAAAAATTCAGGTTGTTCTGAAAACAATTTATCTCAGATCACATTCACTTCTTCGGTCAGGTCGCCTTCGGCAAAACGGCTGAACCGTAGCGGATGCAGGTCGAACGATTCGCATCGCCTGCGTACAATCAGTTCCGCCGTCGCTAATCCCGCGGCGGGAGCGTGCATCAGTCCGTGTCCGCTGAATCCGCCGGTAATCACAATATTCTTCCATCCGGGAACGTAGCCGATAATGCTGTGATGATCGGGCGTGGTTTCGTACAGACCGCCCCAGGTGCCGGGATATTTCATTTTGATTTCGGCGTCTTCCAGCGCGGGCATCAGTTCCAGCGCCATGGTCAGCATGCGGTCGAGAACATCCTCGTTGATGGTTTCATCATGAAAGCGCGACACCCGCTCATCGCCGCCCACCATGATGCGCAGGGCTGCGGCGATGTGCTCGGTGTCCACGCTCATCCGCGCGGCGCGGTCGCGGTCAATCTCCACGCGAAGCTCCGGTTTGTCGAGCTTGAGCGTGGTGTCGGCGTCCAGCAGGCCCAGCTCCGTTGCGCGGAGCCGCAGCCGCTCGCTGTATTCCGCCAGC
>JBBIRG010000228.1:0-896 GCA_037441945.1 Bacteroidota bacterium
CGTCGCGCGCCGCGCCGATGACCTGCGGGGTTGACCGCATAGAATACGCGTCCTGCACTTTGGTTTTCAGACGGCCGTCGGCGAGATCGCCGTTTTTCGTCATTTTCTGGATCGCTTTGGCGCTGCGTATCGCGCCCGGGAACCCGCGCACTTCATGCAGTTTGGATGCGTAAGGTTTGAGGTTCGCTTTCAGGGCTTCCAGCGACATGGCGCATGCTATTTCCGCCTGTTTCAGCCACCGGTTCGTGTCATAGAGCATGATCGCGCTCATTGCCGTCAAAACGTTCGATCCGTTGATCGCCGCAAGCCCGTCGCGCGCCTTGAGCCCGGGAACGGCAATGCCTGCTTTCTGCAGCGCTTCTTTGCCCGGCATGCGCTCGCCTTTGTAGAACGCCTCTCCTTCTCCCATCAGCAGCAGCGCGATCTGCGACATCGGCGCCAGATCACCGCACGCCCCGACCGAACCTTTTTCGCAGACGACCGGCGTTACGCCTTTATTGAGCATATCCACGAATGTCTGCGTGATTTCCAGCCGCGATCCGGAATTGCCGTGCGCGTGAACGTTCACGCGCCCCAGCATTGCGGCCCGGACGTACTCAACCGGAAGCGGCTCTCCGATTCCGGCTGCGTGATTATATATCAGGTATTTTTGGAAATCTTCAATCTGGTCATCGGTCAGGACGATCTCTGAAAATTCGCCGATGCCGGTGTTGATGCCGTACATGATCTCACGCGCGGCGATTTTCTTGTCGAGCATCGCCCTGCAGGCATTGATTCGCTTCACCGCGTCGGGATGTAGTTCGATTTTTTCATTGTGCCGCGCAACATTGACGACGTCCTCGATCTTGAGGTCATTTCCGGTTATGATTATGGCCATGGGTTTTACTCTCAGGTTT
>JBBIRG010000228.1:942-4865 GCA_037441945.1 Bacteroidota bacterium
TCGTGGAAATCAAATACATTTTCGGTGTAGATAAATTGCCGCGGATAACATCAGATTCACTGATTGAAACAGATTGGATTCATTACAAAATCCCGCCACCTGACGCACACGCCTTCGATGGTAATTTTATTTCAGAAAACGCGATCCTGTGGATTATGATTAAAAAATCATTCCGCCGATTTTCTGCCAACTGGGAACAGGTACACCGCGTCTTCGCCGTTATTCAGGTTCATCAGTTTTTTGATCTGATCGTCGTAGAACGCGCCAACAGGCACGGATACAAGTCCCAGTGAAACGCACTGGAGCATAAGGTTTTGCCCGACATGTCCGGCTTCGAGAAGAGCGTATTGCTTTCCGCGATCGCCGTATTAGCGGGTAACGCGCTGCCATACGGATGTCATTAAAATTCCCGCAGGCGCCTGCTTTACCGACGTCTGGTTCAGCGCCGCGGAACTCAGGTCATTCCTGTGATCGCCTTTCAAGAACGGTTCCAGGGCATGATGAACCGGAATATAGCGATACACGCCGGCGTCCAGGTTTTTCACGTTTCCGGCAAAAAGATAGATTTCAAGCGGGAACAGAGCTCCCGCCGACGGCGCGGTGCGTAGCATATCAACAGTGTCGGTGATGCCGTGAGCCGCCCAAAGCAGCTGCGAGACCTCCTGCAGGGTCAGCGCGTCGCGGCTGAACGACCGTTGCGAACGGCGGTTTTTCATCGTTTTTTCAAGCGACATTTTCCCGTCATAGGAGGGAACGGGCAGTTTGATTTGATTTTGCGCCATCGGCTGTGATCCTTGTTTGCAAAGGGTGGTCGAATGAAATATAAATACCAGGGGAACACAAGCGGCGAATACCCATAAAAATTTTCGTTTCGTTTTCATAAGTTTTCCAATACTTGTTGACCTTGTGAAGATTATATTTTAAATTACTTTTAAAAATTGCATCACGTGTAATATGCACATCCATGAATAAAAAATCAATATTTTTACGGAGGCCTTATGGAAGCGTATCAGAAAGTACTTTTTGTCGATGCCTGGACGGGCTATTATAAAATACAGCGCTATAAGGTCGGCGACTTTTTCGGACCGGTCGATCTCGGCATCCATTTAACGGATAATTACGATACGCTGAATATCGGCGTGGGATTGATGGCCGGATCGATACTTCCCGGATCCAACCGTCTGATATTTTCCAGTTTTTCTCCCTGCTGGCGCGGATTTTACATATCATCAATGGGAGGCGCCGGATTAGTCTTTGAAAATCTCGGCATCAACATGGCCAGTATTATCCGCAAAGCGGCTATACCCTCGGTTCTTTATCTCAACCGTCAGCACGGCGAAGAAATCGAAGTGGAAGTCAGGCCGGTGGATGCAAAGTCGATCTGGGCTTCCGGCCGCGGCGGCGTGTACAGCATGATGGATTACGTATACGAACAATTCGGCCACCGTTATGAAAACGATCCGAGAATACTCGTTACGGGTCCTTCGGCGATGTACACTGATTTCGGAGCCATCGCTTCTGCCCCGATCAATAAAAAGAAGATCACGTACATCGATACCTGGGCGGGACGCGGCGGACTCGGTTCGCAGATGGTTCAGCGGCACGGCATCGTCGCGGTTATCTACGGAGGAACGTTTGTGGATGAAGATTTCCGCGACCGTAAAGTAGCCGACGACTGGTTCCAGCAGAAATACAACCAGAAACTCGCCGCGAAGGATTTTGAAAGCACAACGAAATACCGATACGATCCGAAAGTCGGCACCGGCGGCACATTCGGCGTGAACTACGCCACGCTGAAAGGCCGCATCATCACGTTCAACTACAAATCGATTTACGAAACCGAAGACCAGCGCCTGTCGGTGCACGAGAAATACATTCTGAACCATTACCTGAAGCAATTCAATGAGGAAACGATCGAAAAGAAACAGCAAGCGCACTGCGGCGAGCCCTGCGCGGCAGTCTGCAAGAAAATGAACGACGAATACAAGAAAGATTACGAACCGTACCAGACCATGGGACCATTGTCGGGCATCTTCGACCAGCGCGCCGCGGAAAAGCTGAATCACTACGCCGACGCCAACGGATTCGACGGCATCAGCCTCGGGGGCGTCATTTCCTGGATGATGGAACTGCTCGATGAAGGGATGCTGAGCAAAGAAGACCTCGGCGTTACACGTATGCCGAAATTTAATATCGAAAATTTCGATCCCGTACAGGATTCGATGAACAACGCCGATTTGGGTGTTGAAATCATCGATTCGATTATTCAGAAGCGAGGCATCGTTGATTTATCCTCCGGCGTGCGGAAATGGGCGCGCCGCGTTCACAAAGAAAAAGGCGTGAAGATCATTGATAAATTCGTATTTACCGCGTTCGGGCGCCTCGGCTGGATGGTCCCCAACCAGTACTGGACGCCGGGCGTGCTCGCGCCGATGGCGATCATGGGCAAGTACTATATGCACTACGGCAACGATTTTATCCCGCCCCGCGAACTCGGCAGGAAATGCGCCGACCGCATGAAAAAAGAATTTTTCCTCGATAACTGCGGCATCTGCCGTTTTCACCGCGGCTGGGCCGAGGAAATGGTGCCCGACATAATGGGTACGCTGTTCGGCATGAAAGAACAATTCCTGAAAGCGATTTCTGTTACCGCCAGCCGCATCAACAGCCGTAACGCTTCGGTGTTCTGGGAATCGGAACGTAATTTCGATTACGTGTACACGTTCCTGAAACGCGTGAAGGAAATCGATAAAGTGGATCATCCCGAACTCGACCACTGGATCACCGAATTTGAGACCAATAAAAAAGAAGCGGGCCTGAACTTCTGGTTTGAAATGCTGAAAGGCATTCATGAAACTCTGCGGGATTTTCAGTAAATCAGAAATTTCTTTCCCGCAGATCATGCTGAAGTCTTTACCGCCCCGCTTTGCGCTGCAGGCATAGGAGTCACAGAACATAGCCTAAAAAGTGACGTAGATGTGAACACAGAATAATTTTTTTCTTGTTGATGGTTTTCGCAGGCAAATGTACACCTTTACGCTTTAGTAATCTCTGCGGTAAAACGTTTTTTTGCCTTCGTGTCCTGATCCGCCATCCTGATCATCTTCTGTCGGTTACAATTCCCTAACAAACAGATAACTTGCAAATGATAAACATATTATTTTTCTTATGCGATTGCCATTACATCATAATATGATTATGTCTGATTCCGCATCATCCTCACAACCCGCAAAAGACAAAACTGCCGACACATACACGGACGCAAGGGATCACCAAATCCTGGCTTCACGGCATTTTAACCGGCCAGAAAATTTCATCAATCGCGAACTCAGCTGGCTTGAATTCAACAACCGCGTTCTGGAGGAAGCAATGGATGCAACGGTTCCGCTGTTGGAACGCGTAAAATTCCTGTCCATCTTCAGTTCCAATCTGGATGAATTTTTCATGGTGCGCGTGGCGGGAGTACGCCGTCAGATCGACGCGGCTGTTGAAACAACCTGCCCCGACGGACTTTCACCCGCTGAGGTGATGCGCCGCATATCTGAACGGATCCATGATCTGACCCGTCTTCAGCACGATTATTTTTTTGACCAGCTGCATCCCGCGCTTATTCAGGAATGTGTCCGGATCGTCCAGCCGGACCAGTTAAACGACGAACAAATCATTTTTGTTCATGATTTTTTCAAGCATTCCATACTGTCCGTTGTAACGCCGCTGGCTATCGATCCAAGCCATCCGTTCCCGCACATCGGCAATAAAATGATCTGCCTGATCGTGGAATTGCAGCCGCTCAGCCGCGGCCCTCTGCCACAGACCACACTGGCCATCATTCCGATCACAACGCCGCTTCTCCCACGGTTTGTCAAACTTCCCTCACCATCGGGCCGTTATGATTTCATTTTGCTGGAAGACGTCATCCGCAT
>JBBIRG010000229.1:0-4863 GCA_037441945.1 Bacteroidota bacterium
TCGCCAATCTTAATTGGGCGGCGAGCGCGCTTGCGGATTTGCCATTCCATTCCAGCGTCAGCGCGAAGCCGGGTAATTTTTCCAGCGGGAGCGTGCCGCTGCCGGCCTGCGATGACTCCTCAACGATCCGGATGCGCAAATCCGGAAAAACGGATAATAAAGATTGCAAATCCGTAGCGCGTTTTCTAAGCGTGTCAATTGACTCCGTCAGCATGCGGTGGGCAGGAATATGACGGTTGACGTCCTTTTCCTGAAGATACAACTGCAGGGTCGTTTCAAGCGCGGCAAAGGTCATTTTACCGCAGCGAAGGGCGCGCATCAGCGGATTGCTTTTGATGCGGTTGATCCATTTTTTTCGACCGAGGATAATCCCGCACTGGCATCCGCCGAGCAGTTTATCGCCGCTGAAACTGATAAGGTCGGCTCCGTCATTCAGCGCATCCCGTATAACGGGTTCATGCGGAAGCCCGTGCTCTTCAAGCCCGTCCATCACGCCGCCGCCGAGGTCGTAAACCAGCGGAATGCGCTTTTTCCGGCAGATCGCAGAAATTTCTTTCAGTCCTGTTTCCCGTGTAAAACCCAGCACACGGTAATTGCTGGTATACGCGGCCAGAACGAGCGCGGAATTTTTGTTGATCGCGCGGAGATAATCATTCGGATGCGTTTTATTCGTGGTGCCGACTTCTCGCATGAAGACGCCGCTTTTTTCCATGACTTCAGGAAGACGGAATGATCCGCCGATTTCAATTAACTGTCCTCTGGAAACGATGACTTCTTTTCCTGTTGCCAGGCTGTTCAGGATTATCAGAACGGCCGCGGCATTATTATTCACTACGCAAGCCGATTCGGCCCCGGTCAGCAGGCATATAAGAGGTTCAACCAGAGTGTTGCGGTCTCCCCTTCCGCCCGTACCGAGATCTATTTCAAGATTGCAGTAATTCGCCAGAACGTCATTCAGATTGCGAAAGACGGAATCAGACAACGGAGCCCGGCCGAGGCCGGTATGAAGAATGACCCCGGTCCCATTCACGACGCGTTTCATGCTGCCTGAAAGAAGCGCATCCGCGCGGGCACGGACCTTTTCCGTTATCATTACCGTTAACTGATCGCGGGTGTAAGACTTATTTTCCGTTAGTACCATCCGCTTTTTAATTTTTGCCGTGCATTCGCGGATAAGTTGAATCCGGTATCGCCGGGCGATCGGCATATGATCCTGCAGCCGCTGCTCGATATCCTGAACAGACGGGAAGACCGAAAGTGTGGCTTTACGGGAGATACCTGATTTATTCATTTTTGCTTTTTTCAGCGTCGTTTTCTTCATTTTCCGTATTAGCCTTAAAGGGGGTTGTCAGCGCTTGGTATTTGATTTTACGCATATCTTCAGTCATCCGGAGCATACGCGTATGCGAAACGTACCAGATCATGATCACCAGTATGATGGTTCCGATCCATCCGCCGTCAATTCCGAAATGGCCGCCGTTCCACCCGATGTTTTCGTCGTATTCAACCCGGTATACCGAAAACGAGCTCTGGAACCGTTCGACGCGCGAGCCGAATACATAACTCTGCACAAAATTCCACATGATATGCAGTCCGAGGCCCGCCCAGAGCGCCCGCGTGCGGAAATAGCAGAAACAGTAGACGAGTCCCGCCAGGCTCACGTTGATGACGGAAACAACCGGCTGGTTCTGGCCGCTTCCGAGTATCATGCCGTAAAACAAGGACAGGGATAGCGAAGCCGCTATTTTTCCCAAACCTTCGGCCATCGTTTGCAGAAGATAACCGCGAAACACCATCTCATAAAAAAAACCGAGAGCTATCCATGTGCCGAGATTCAGAAAAATGCCGGCCCACGCTTCGCCGTAATCCATTCCGCGGAAATTCAGCGTGATCATACTCAGCGAGCTTAGAATAACGGCAATCAGGAAAGGAATCGCCGCGCCGATAAAGAGTCCGAAAAAAAACTCGGACCGCCAGCGCGAATGAAACGCCAGTCCGACGGATTGAAACGAACGCCGGTCGACAAAACGCAGGACAAACCAGGTAATCAGCGCTGTGATCAGCGCCATCGCGGCATTCGGAAGAAAAATAAAAAAATCACGCAGAAAAGCGGGTTCCTTCGGTTTGGCGATTCCTGAAAAAATCCCGCCCAGCAACAGGAGCGAGACGGCGAAAAAAAATAGTAAAAAAATAAAGACGCGCCAGTACCAGTGAATCTGATTCAGATGATTCAGAAAGATATGTTTTTTCTGCAATGCGGGTTTTTCCAAGGTTATATTCCTTTCATTCAAATGACAAATCGTCTTCATAAACGGGGCCCGTGGAATCGCCGTAACTGGTATGATAAACCCAGGGCAGAGCATCCCCGGTGATGATGAGCGGTGAATCGGTAGCATCTACCGCCTCGCTGTGTCCGATAATTTGCTGAGCGACCATTTTCCGCGCAAGCATATCCATATAATTTTTTTTGCTTTTCCGCAACTGCCCCCGGTAGAAATACCGTTCATATTTTTTCGGATTGGGTATGATCGTCGCCAGAAACGCCGATTCCCGTACAGTCAGCGCCGAAGGCCTTTTCTTAAAATAAAATTCCGATGCGCGTCCGACGCCGTAAACATCCGGCCCCCATTCGATGACGTTCAGGTATATTTCCAGCAGGCGTTTTTTGTGGGTTTCCTTGTCTTTTTTTTCATCCAGCATCCGGTTTTTGCCGATCAACCAGGTCAGGATCAGTTCCTGGAATTTGCGCGACAGCGTTTTTTCACGGCTCAGAAAAATATTTTTAACAAACTGCATGGACACGGTGCTCGCCCCGCGGGCAAATTTTTTCCGCTTCAGATTTTCCGCGATTGATTTTTCAATCTGCAGAACGTTGAATCCGTCGTTCCGGAAGAACGATCCGTCCTCGCTGAGCAAGACCGCCCAGACGAGATGCTGCGGAATACTGTCGTACGGCGTATAATACGGATTGTCCTTACCGACCCAAAACGTACTGTCGGAACCGTATTCGGTGACAACGACATGCATAAAATCACCGCGGTATTTCTTCATGTCAATCGAATCGCCGAGGCTGATCACGCGGAAATCCCGGCTCAAACCAATTTCCGGCTCAATGCGCACGCTGTCAGGCCTTGCCATACTCAGGCGAAGTCCCAGCGTATAACTCATCTTTCCCTGAACGCGGATGCCTTCTAATTTCGTCATAAAAACCGGCGGAACCGAAGCGAAGAATTCCTGTAACGGGATCGTATCAAGAGTAAAGACCATATCAAAATCCGGCTGACGGTCCGGCTGACGGATCGTTCCGCTCAGAAACACGCGGATTTGCCCGACGTCGATTCGCGATTGCGGATGGATGCGGATGTGATCCGGTTCAATATCCATTTTCAGACGCGCGCCGATATCCAGACCTTGGATTTTTTTCGTCGCGACGGCTTCTGAAGTCAGCGCGATATCATGCAAAAGCAGTTGCAGGTCGACGTGATCGGCGGCTGAATCGGATATCGCCTCATCGAGCATCAAATCCATGCCTTTCAGCGCCAAGTCCATATCCAGCCAGCGTGAAAAAAACGGTAATTTAAAACTGCGGTCAAGCAGCGTGTTGACCATCACTTGTTTGGTCGTATAATTAAGTTGTCCGCTTATCAGCGCCTGCGTTTGCCCCAATTCCGAAACCAGCAGGCCTTTCAGTTCAAACTGCGACTGGTCCGGCTGAATTTTGGTCAGCGAACAAATGCCGTTTTGAAAGGTCATTACATCGCGTTTTATGCGGTATTTTTTCCGCTTGGGTATGAATTCCGGATAAGCGTTAATGAACCGCATCGTCAGATGCCTGACGGATAGATCGGGAAAATAATCCGGAATGAAACGATCGAAATAAGACGTCTTATAAATCATCTTTGATTTTTTCAAAGAGTCGCTCATGGTATGTTGTGTTGTTGTGTCCCTCCCGCGGAACAAATTAGCGAACGGGCTGAAATTAAATCCGGAGGTGTCCCAGTTGAGATTTATCCGGACGGTATCCGAAATTATTCCGGAAATGGCTTCACGGCTGAACGCGCGCCAGAGATTCAAATGAATGGCCGTCCGGTCGGATGAAAAAAGTAACAGGCTGTCGGCCATGCCGAACGGAATCCCGCCGGAGTCGGCATTTGCGATTCGTTTCAGCGAATCACCGGAAACATCCAATTGATGAAGAACGACACGGTTCATCCGCTCAAATTCGATCTGTCCGACGGAAACGCTAAGTCCGGTCCGGTTTTCAAAACGACGGATGCCATCTCGGATCTTACTTTCAATCACCCACTGTACGGCAAACGGAAACAACGCCGCAAGGATGGCCGCGGTTAAAAAACCGGCCAGCCACAAGCGGAATGTTCTGGATTTCAGGAACACAATCAATTTAACCGGAACGGATTAAAGAATGATTCCCGCGACGGTACCGGCCAACAGCGTCGCCAGGGCTCCGCCGAGTACCGCGCGCAGGCCCAGCGCGGCTATGTCTTTCCGACGTTCCGGAGCGAGCGGCGAAATTCCGCCGATCAGGATGGCGATCGATGAAAAATTGGCGAATCCGCATAACGCGAATGTGGACACGATGATCGCTTTATCTGAAAGCAGCGCGCCGCTCTTGATCATCGCCGCCATTTCCGAATACGCGACAAACTCGTTCAGCGTGATTTTCGTCCCGATCAGGCTTCCAACGGACATGGCTTCGCTCCACGGTACGCCGGATGCAAAGGCCACCGGCGCAAAAATGTAACCGAAAATCATCTGCAGGTTCAGGTTGCCTATACCGACCCATCCGCCTACGGAACTGATGATTGCGTTGAACATCGCAATGAGGGCAATGAAAGCCAGCAG
>JBBIRG010000230.1:0-4860 GCA_037441945.1 Bacteroidota bacterium
ACGGACATTGAATTTAATTTTACGTCAAGTCAATTTGATTCCAAAAACAGGAAAGTCAATCGGTTTTCAGCGTTACTCGACGGGGCCGCTGAAACCGCGGAGGCGCGCGTAATTCGTTATTTCAGCAAGGGCGCGGGCTTTGTGCATTTTCGCAGAAACGCCTGGGATTACCGGATCTATACAAAGAAGAACGACCTGCAGTACGGAAAAATCAATGTCCCGGAAATGGAGTGGACGGAAATCACGGCGGGGTGGCAATACCGGTTCAGCGGTGAAAATTCGTTGAATGCCGCCTACCGTTACGGTTACGGAAAAGAACATATCGGAATGATCGTGGACAGCTGGCCGTTTACATCCACTCTGGTGAATCTGCTGGGCGTTAAGAATTATAATTCCATTGATGGATATGTTCGTTCGCATTCCGTATTTATTCAGTCCGGCGGGCGAATCGGCGCGCGGAATTATATCGAGCCCGGCCTGGGATTTATATTCGCCGGTACTCATGGACGGTACGCTTACCGCAAACAGGACGCGTTTTTTAATGTGTTTGAGCGCGGCAAATACCGCATGAACGAATATAGGAAATTTATCAATGCGGGTTTGTCATACCGATTTAGCGTTCATCGCGTTATGATCATCACGCGACTGCATCAGCTGATTCCCATTGGGAAAGATAAGCGATTATCGGATGCGGAAAATGTAAAAATCTACGGGGGCTTGTTTGGCCGGTTGTCTCTGGCGTATTGGTTTTATTAATCTATTCATAAAGTAGTTGACATTTGATTGGTAATTTATTATATTATCGGCATGAAACATTCCGATAAAAGAAAAATATCTCATTCGGCTAAAGAAGCCCTCCGGTATCAAGCCGTCCGAATGATCGTCAAGCAGGGCGTGTCAGTAATGGTCACTAGTAAAATGCTCAATGTCAGCCGGACAGCGCTTTATAAATGGCTGGATATTTACCATGAACAAGGTTTTCAAGGACTAAAAGCACAAAAACTGGGGCGACCACCATCCTCCCGTCTCAGCCAGGAAGAAGCTAAAATGATACGGAAAAAAATCACAGACAAATGTCCGGAACAATTGAAGCTGCCTTTTATGCTTTGGACACTTGAAGCGGTGAAACAATTGATTTTGAGGTTATGCGGGGTATCGGTATCGGTCACCACCGTAGGTCGATATTTAAAGAAATGGGGATTTTCGCCTCAAAAACCAATCGTTAAGGCTTATGAGCAAGATCCCAAGGAAATAAAAAAATGGCTTGAAGATGAATATCCGGCGATTATGCGTTCTGCTAAGTGTGTAGGGGCAATCATTCACTGGGGTGATCAGACCGGGTTGCGCAGCGATCATCAGGCGGGACGCACCTATGGACGTAAGGGGCGTACACCGGTCATTCGGAAATCCGGCAAACGTTTTCGAAGTAATATGATGTCCTCGCTGACCAATCGTGGTCATTTGGAGTTTATGATATACCGTAAGAAATTTAACAGTCAGGTATTTATTCGGTTTATGAAGCGGTTAATCAAGGGCAAAAAACAGAAAATATATTTCATAGTTGACCGTCATCCAACACATAAAACGAAAGTGGTAAAGGAATGGATTAAAAAAAACAGCAAAACCATCAAACTGTTTTATCTGCCGGCTTATAGTCCGGAGTTGAATCCTGATGAAATGGTCAACAATGATTTAAAAACGAATGTGATTGATAAAAAACGGCCGGCAAATGTAGAGGAAATGGAGCGATGGACAAAAAACTTTATGAATCGTCGGCGAAAAAATCCCGAACAAGTGAAGAAATATTTTCATAAAGATACCGTGCGGTATGCTTCAGCTGATTACAATTTTGTTAACCACTAACTGAACTTATTAATAAGTTTATTTTCTTGTTTACCATTATCAGATATTCTATATTAATAGAAATAAAAACTAAACAAAGGAGAAAAAGATGAAACAATTTTCTGTTTTTCCGCTGATTTTCACATTCGCTGTTTTTTTCATGGCGGGTTGCGGCGACGATGTTGCGGAAGACCGCCTTGACGAGGCGCTTATGCGCTTTGAAAGGTCAATGAACCGTATGATCAATTCCGACAAAGACCCGTTTGAAAGCGGCGCTTATTTTTCACAAGCTAACAGTTTGTTCAAGGAATCTATGTCCGTCATTTCGGATTCGACGCGGCTGCGGACGGCGCACATGGGAGCGGGGATCACTGAAATTCTCAAACTGAACGAGGACAAGGAACTTAAGACAATCAAAACCCGTTTTGAGAATTTTATTGATACATCCTCAATGTTCAAAAAATCATCGGTTACAAAGCCGGCTAAAACATCGAAAAGAAAAAGTCCCGGCTTGCTGGATTTCCGGCTGAGTCCGTTTTCGTCCAATTTTTCAACCGGACACGAGAAATCCGCCGCGCAGCTTGCGCCCATCATGAAAGTCGCTATGGCGAACCCGCCGCTGATCAGCGAAGTGCAGGATGTTATCCGCAGAAAGGTCATTCCGGCGATCAACTACGCCGTTGACCGGCTTATTTTTGTACAGGGCGATCCGAATTATTTTTTTAAAGTAACACCGCTAATGCAAGGATCGTCCGACGCCGATACCCTGGAAATGGACATGACCGAGATCAAAGCTTTGCACGCCGGTTTGCTCACGCTGCGTTCAACATTCCGGATTCTCAACGCTTACAACCTGGATGTGCCGAATTATTCGGTAACATCTATTGTCCAGGTTCTGAACAAACCGAGCGGCTTTTTAAAGCTGTATTCAACGCATGAATTGGGCGGGGCGCGCACTGATATCATGGAATCCGCCGATACGCTAATCGGAGCGATTCGTTTTCTGAGGAAGGAAACCGATCCGCAGGACAATGACATTATTAAAATCGATACAACTTTTTTGGATTCTAATGATTTTAATGAAATAGAAAACCGGCTTCAGGATATCAAACAAGGACTTATATCAAACGTCATCATCCGCGATGTCAACGATTACGGCGATAGCGTAAAAGTCAGTATAAAGAATTTCTTTACCAATCCGGTCGCCGATTTCAAGGAAAAAATGCCCGATTACAAAGTGCTTTTGAAACGCACAGACTGCGGCGATTATCCGGTCTGGAAATTCCTTAACACGACTTTTCCCGATCATACGTTTAACGGCATATTCCCGGAGATCACGAGTTCGGATGAGTTCAAGAGAATTTTTGATATTGAACTGGATACCGTCGGGATTACTTCAATGACTGCGCAAGTCGACGGTTCCCTGTGGAATGCATGCGACAGCTGGGGAGAATGGTATGACGGTATGATCTGGATCAGCGGGGAAAGGGGATTTGAAAGCGGATTGAATGAAATAGAAGACCATATCAGTTTGAATTTATCCGGCATACAAGGACCTGGTACCTTTTTATTCGGAGGCGCATCAGGAAATCAGGCGCATTATTGCCGGTATATTAATGACTCCTATAACCGTTGGGAAACCAATGCGACAAACACAGGCACAATCACCATCACGCGATTAGATAATGATATTATCGCGGGAACTTTCTCATTTACTGGATACAGCTATTATAACAGCAGCGCAAAAACGTTTTCTTCCGGTAGCTTTTATGTACGAAACGAAGAAGACAGCGGCTGGCTAAGGAAAAAATCACAGGAAGCAAAAGACGCCGCGTTCATGAAGAAAAAATAAAAATAGCGAATAGAACAATACAAAAGCCGTTGATTATTCAACGGCTTTTGTATTATTGCCCATCTGTCTTTTTCCATTCGTCGATGAAATGCTTCAGGAAATCTTCCAGTATCCGGTGCTTTTGTTCAGCAAGCCTTTTTCCGCTCGCCGTGTTCATCCTGTCTTTTAGGAGGAGCAGTTTTTCGTAAAAATGATTGATCGTCGTACTTTGCAGCGTCCTGTACTCCTCAAAACTTTCATGAACATGCGGCGGTATATCCGGATTGTAAATCAGCCTTTTTTTGAAGCCTCCGTACGCGAACGCGCGGGCAATTCCGATAGCGCCCATAGCGTCTAGGCGGTCGGCGTCCTGGACGATTTGTCCCTCTAACGATAATAACGGCTGTTCCGTTTGCGCACCCTTGAATGAGATATTCCTCATAATGTCCATGACCGGCTGTATGACCGCTTCATCAGCGCCTGTTTCTTCGAGTATCGAACGGATGTCCTCAAAACCGGAAGCCGGCGTGTCGTCATGAAATTTCCAATCATATACGTCGTGAAGCAGGGCGGCGCATTCGATGATGAGCCGGTCGCCGCCTTCCTGCTGATGAATGAAAACAGCCGTTCGGCGGACGCGCTCGCTGTGCGGCCAGTCATGACCGGTGGGATCGGGCGGCAGTTTTTCTTTCACCCTGGCGAGCAGGGCGGGGATGATGTTTTTTAATGATGAGTTTTTGATCATGAGGAAAAGTTGATGTTGTGTATTTTAAATTTATTTATTTTTTTTACCGCTTTCTTTCAGTTGCAAAGCTGATTTGGCATTTAGCGATGTTACGGCCGGTTTTCCGGTTTTTGCTTCTAATTCTTTTCTTGCCACGCGGGCTACGTTTCCCCCTTGTTTTGCCGCATTTTTACTTTCTTCAAAATCTTTGGGTTGGGTAACTTCCGAAATGTTTTTTGTGGACGCCTCTGCCGGCATATTCAATATCAATTCGGTGTTCGTCATGTTGTCTCTCAGATTTTCCTTTTTTATTCCTTTCAGCGTTTTGTATTCTTTGGTGGTATGATCGCTCCATGCCTTGGTAATGATATCAATCAGGGTTGCGAATTGCACACCTTCTTTTCATCGAAGAATTCCCCGATGCTTGCGTCGGGGTGGTATTTTTTGTATTATTGTTCATGAG
>JBBIRG010000231.1:0-4859 GCA_037441945.1 Bacteroidota bacterium
GATAATTACATTGATAGATTGCGTGAGATAATTTTCTATATTTGTTCATGCAGTTAATATACAACTTTTTTTCGGCAAAGCCAAACAGACATTACCACCGTCAAAGACGGTGGTTTTTTAAGTTGAAATAAAATATTAATACGCTTACCATTGAAAATCGCACGATATTTGCTTACATTAAACCATGAATCAAGACCGGAAGACCGGAGTAAATGGCCTTTCCGTTTCCTGAAAAAGGGCGATGATGATTCCGATATCGGATACTGGCTGTCGAAAACGCCGGAAGAGCGTCTTCAGGCGATAGAAATTTTACGTCAACAATATTTTGAGTTGTTTCATGACGGCATTGAGCCAAGACTTCAAAAAGTGTTTACAATTGTTAAACGTCAACGATGCAAGGAAATGAAAATGAACCGTAACGACGCCTGGGAATTGCTCTGCGAATTCACCCAAAGCGAGAGTTTACGCAAGCACGCGCTGGCTGTGGAAACGGCGGTCACCGCGTACGCAAAAAAATTCGGAGAGGACGAAGAACTTTGGTCGGTCGTTGCTCTTTTACATGATTTCGATTATGAGAAGTATCCTACTTCCGATCCGCCGGACGGGCATCCGTTCAAAGGAAGTCAGATTCTTGCCGAAAAAGGGTATCCGGAAGATGTACGCCGGGCGATCCTTTCGCATGCCGATTATACCGGCGTCGCTCGTGAGAGCCTGCTGGAAAAGGTTCTCTTTGCGTGCGATGAATTATGCGGATTTATAACCGCTGTAGCATACGTTCGACCGACGAAAAGCGTAAGGGAAGTGGAAGTCAAATCCGTGAGGAAGAAAATGAAAGACAAGGCTTTCGCCGCGAAGGTCAGCCGTGAGGATATCATCAAAGGCGCGCAGGAACTCGGCATGGATCTGGACAAGCATATCGGGTTTGTGATCGGCGCCCTTCAGGAAAAGGCGGAAACCCTGCAGTTGTGACAATCGGGCGCTAACGGCTAAAAAAAAACCGGCGAATGAAACCACGCGCCGGCTGAATCAAAGAAAGATATTTTATTTTGTGAGCACCGCTTTCCGGAATTTTGCCTGTTCTTTCATGTCAACCTGATACGATGATTTTTCGAGAACGATCAGCAGGGTTTGCTTTTGCTGAATGAGTTTTGAATTTTTAAACAGATTCAGAAATTTTGTGTTGTCCAGGTAAACATTGAGAACCTGATTTTCATAATGCACATAAAACCACTGCAGTTTTCCGCCCGCTTCCTCGCTGGTTGCGGTAATATTGACAGCGCTGAGATCCGTGGGATTCTTGAAATAAATCTTCGTATCGATTTGCTTGTGGTCTTCGGTCAGTTCCAGCGATGCTTTCACCTCAGTGGTTTTGGGGAACAGCGCCGGGTTGACAGTGAATTTTTGGACCGAACGGGTATGCAAAGTATCGGCCGGCATGGATAATAACTGCGGCCGTTTTTCTTCTGATTTCTTTTCAGATTTCGCCGTTTTTTTGGGTTTATCCTTTTTTACAGGTTCGCGGTATTCAGAAATGATCTCCTGCTTCGGAGGCGGCAGGGTCTTTTCCTTCACGGGAATCGTTTTCCCGGACTGATCTTCGGTAATCGGGGCCGGGCTTTTTTCGCCTGACATCCATAAATAAAACATCCATACGCCGCCAAGAAAGATCAGGATCAGCGCCGCCGCGCGGATATACAGCCAGTAATGCGAAGGTCTTTCCGCATGCTGCGCCTGTGCGCCCGGTGATATGCCGGATTCCTTAACCGCAGCCTTGATTTTCCGTTTTAATTCCGTTCTGCTGTACTGACGCGCTGCCGCGGCGACCATCGCGCTGAATTCCGTTTCTTCCCTGAGTTCATTGGACGAAGCGAGCATAGCGCTGAAACGGATTTTATCATCGCCGTCAAGCTGTTCGAGGATATAGCGGTCAATGATCTCGTTTTCTTCAATCCATTGTTTGTCGTTTTGCGTTAACATAGTCTTATTTCTTGTTTATCGGTACTGGCGTTTGACCAGTTGTTCCAGTTCTTTTTTGCATTGCCATTTTTTTGACTTGGCGACGTCCGCGTTGCTGAAGCGCATCTGGTGGGCTATTTCCTCCATGCCCCTTTCCTCAAGGTAGAACATAGAGAGTATTTTTTTGCACGTGGGTCCCAGCATGTCAATGCAGTCCAGAATGATTTTGTATTCTTCCTTATGAATGATGTGTTTCAGCGCGTCCTTGTTTTCTTCAACTATCACGTAATCGTCAATATTCCCCATTTTCCCGACTTTTCTCCGGTTGATTTCCCTCAGCCACCGGTTCCTGACCACGGAGTACAGGTAGGTGCTGATTTTGGAGGTCAGGTCAAAGTCTTTTTTGCGCGTTCTCCCAGAGTATGACTAAGGCTTCCTGAAGCATGTCTTCGGCGTCTTCCGGATATCCGCTGTTGTCCCTGATGAACTTGCTGACCATGGCGATGTTGTTCGCGTAAACTTCCAGTAATGCCGATTCATCGCCCTGCCGTATCCGCCGGATGATTTTCTGATCCGATTCAATCGTCGCGTTTTCGTAAGATGGAGAACCTGTCTTCATCCAATCATGCCTGGTAATTATTAATATCGTTTATTGCAAAATGTAAATATTATTTTATAAATATTTTAACATATTTTGAATGTAATATATTTTTCGTTTACTTGCTAACTTTTTTTCGCAGTTCGGCGGAAAGATGAGCGTATTTTTCCTTTTTCAGTTCCCTTACCTGCTGAGTGATTATGGTTTTTTCCTGTTCACCGGACAATAAAGACAAATAAGTCTCTAATTCGGCAATCGCCTGATCATACTCCAATTTCCCCCGATGGGCTGCGGATAAGTGGAGGTGAACGGATGGTTTGACATTTTTACTTTTTTTCGCGTCTTTGAGAACGATTACGGCGTCATGAAATTTGTTTTGGGAAATATAAAACAGTCCCAGCGATTCGGCATACCTGGAATCATCAGGGGCGTATTGGTATGCTTTCCGGAGTTCCGTTTCGGCGTCTTTAAAATTCTTCTGCAGAAGATAGCTTTGAGCGAGGTTGTAATGCGGAGCGGGAAGGCTGTCGTTGATTTCAATGGCCTGCTGATAATACCGGATCGCTTCCTTAACGTTTCCTTTCTGGCCGAAAATATTTCCGAGATTATTGAATGCTTCCGCGTCGCTGCGGTTAATTTTTAAAACCCGTTCAAATGCGGCCTGAGCGTGATCCAGTAACCCGATGCGGTCATAAAGATTGCCGAGCTGAAAATGCGCGTCGCGGTATTCCGGATCGGCGTCAATGGCCATTTTGTAGGCTTCCGCCGCGAGAGAATACAGACTGTCTTTTTCGTGTTGTATTCCTTTTTGTAATTGCTTTTCCGCCGTTATCCGGTCGCCCGGACGGCTGCATAGTCCGCAGCCCTGCATTACCCCGGCGGTGATGACCATCATGATTATAAGAATTACTTCTGTCCGGTTTAAAACCTGTTTCATTTCGTTTTCCATATTCAATCTGTGAATCTGTGGCAAATGCTTAAGTTTATTTTTCAAGTTTTTCAATCTGATCCCTGTAAACAGCCGCTTTTTCAAATTCCAGTTTCCGGACGGCGTCTTTCATTTTGTTTTTCAGGTCGGCGATCATTTTCTGTTTATCTTCCGGAGAACATGACGTTGAAATACGGCTCCGGTTCTGCGGCGAAATTCATCTCCATTTGCTCGGTTTCATATACAAAATGGTCCGCGACGGATGTGGCCTGCATGATTTCTTCGCGCGATTTGACGATCGTTTTCGGTACGATATCGAACTCCTCATTATGCGCGGTCTGGATTTTCCGCCGCCGGTTGGTTTCATCGATCACGGATTTCATGGAATCGGTGATCTTGTCCGCGTAGAAAATGACTTTGCCGTTGACGTTACGCGCAGCGCGACCGGCGGTCTGCATCAGCGATCGGCCGCTCCGGAGGAATCCCTCCTTGTCAGCGTCGAGAATGGCAACGAGCGATACTTCCGGCAAGTCCAGCCCTTCGCGCAGGAGATTAATCCCGACGAGCACGTCAAACCGGCCCAGGCGTAGGTCACGGAGGATATTGACCCTTTCCAGCGCCTCGATTTCTGAATGAAGGTATTGCACTCGGATTTTGATATTCGCGAGATACTCGGTCAGGTCCTCGGCCATGCGCTTGGTCAGAGTGGTGACGAGAATCCGTTCGCCGTTCGCTACCCGGCCGCGGATTTCATGGATCAGGTCGTCAATCTGGTTTTTCACCGGGCGAATCTCGATCTCCGGATCCAACAGTCCCGTAGGTCGGATGATCTGTTCCGTGACGATTCCGCCGCATTTTTCGAGTTCGTAAGGCCCCGGCGTCGCGCTGACATAAACAACCTGATGGATCATGCTTTCGAATTCATCGAATTTCAGCGGCCGGTTATCGAGCGCGGAAGGAAGCCTAAATCCGTATTCGACGAGCGTAGTTTTGCGCGCCCGGTCGCCGTTGTACATCGCGCGGATCTGCGGCAGTGTCGCGTGGGATTCATCGATAATGAGCAGGAAATCTTTCGGGAAAAAATCGATCAGGCAGGCCGGTCGCTCCCCTTCGCCGCGCCCCGCGATGTGGCGGGAATAATTCTCGATCCCGGAACAGTATCCGAGTTCGAGCATCATTTCGATATCGTATTTCGTGCGCTGTTCGAGCCGCTGAGCCTCCAGCAGTTTTCCAACTGAACGGAACGCATCCAGTTGCAGTTCCAGTTCCGCCTGGATACGCAGAATTGCCTGATGCAGCTTGGCCTCGGTGGTGACAAAATGCGTCGCCGGAAAAACGATCGTGGACGGCGGTTTCGCCAGCGTCTTATTCGTCATC
>JBBIRG010000232.1:0-1293 GCA_037441945.1 Bacteroidota bacterium
AGTGTTCAAAGTCTTTGATCTGCTCGGGTTCCCGACGATTTATGAAATCCTCAGCAACGATCAGGGCCATTTCCCGTTTTGACGCCGTCCGGAAAGCGTAACCCATGGTGCCGGCCAGCCGCCCAACACCCAGGAGCCACCATATCCGATGTTAACGGACCCAAACAGTTTCAGCATCAAAATACCCAGCCGGACGGATAATCTTGACATTATCCGCGTCTTTATCGGCAATATCGCGCGCAAGGCGGGATTCAGCGACGACTCCATCAGCGAAATCGAACTCGCCGTAGATGAAGCCTGCGCCAATGTCATCAAACACGCTTATCAGTACGACGCCAGCCAGCATATCGACATCATTGTGGAAACCAATTCCAACAAACTAACCATCACGATCAGCGATCACGGACAGGGATTCAATCCGGATACTCTGGAAAGCCCTGAACAGCGCATACAGAAACACGCGCGCGGCGGCCTCGGCATCGCGCTGATCAAAAAGATCATGGACGAAGTGACCTTTAACATCCATCCGGGCATCCGCAACGAAGTCCGAATGGTAAAGTATTTCTAATTCCCTCCGTCCGGTTTTTCCCCTATTTTTTCTCTGCATCTTTGAAACATAATAAAGTTCTAAATGAATATTCTTTCCGTTCTTTTTGATCTTTTCCCTTCGGAGTATTTGTACCGGCTGTTTCCGTTCGTATTACTTTACCCTGAAATCCATTATGTGTTCCGCTGTTTCCCATTTAGCCGATATTTTATAAAACAGCCTGAAATTTTATTTGACGTTCCATCGAGAATTGATCCGGGCCAAAAATTGCCGGCGCTACTGTTGATAAAGGATGCGGACCGTTTTCCGGTCATTCTGGAATCGGTTCGGTTAAGAATCGGCGAAGAAAATTTTTCGGAATTGGATGTCACGCTTAAACAGAATATCGCCGCTCGCTTGTGGTACCGAGTGTTTTCTTTGGATGTCCCGGAATCATTGCGCGGGCAAACCGTTTTGGTTCATACCGAACTGCATCTGATATGCCGCAAAAAAAAGCTGACCATCCGTCAGGATAACTTACCCGGTATGAAACGGAAACCGTTCCGGGTTCACCTCGCCCGTGAACGTCTTCCGCTGCCCGATTCATGGATCGCCGGCGACATGCACATTCACAGCGATTATACATCCGACCAGGTGGAATTCGGCGCTCCCCTTCCGGCGACGGTTGAATTGGCAAAGGTCATGGGACTTTCATTCGCCGCGATCACCGATCATTCGTACGATCTCGATGATGAAGAAATGAATTT
>JBBIRG010000232.1:1321-3201 GCA_037441945.1 Bacteroidota bacterium
CTTCCGAAATGGAAAAAATTTCAGGAAGAAGTCGGGAACCTCAATGCCGCCGAAGAGCCATTTATCCTGATTCCCGGCGAGGAAGTCACCTGCAGGAATTCGAAAGAACGGAACGTGCATTGCCTTGTACTGAACGAGCCTCGATACATTCCCGGTTCGGGCGACGGCGCGGAGAAATGGCTGAACACCCGCTCGGAACACAGCGTCCGTGAATTGCCGGATATTGTTTCGGACGACGCCCTGGTTATCGCGGCGCATCCGATGGCACCCGTTCCGTTCCTTCAGCATCTGCTGATCAACCGGGGAAACTGGAGCGCCAGGGACTGTGAGACCTTATTCTTGCACGGATTGCAGATTTTAAACGGAAACCGCGACGCCGCTTTTTACAAGGGCTTGCAAGAATGGGTAAAATTGCTGCTGAACGGAAAAAGGGTTTTTATTTTCGGAGGCAACGACGCGCACGGCAATTTCAGCCGTTTCCGCCAGGTCCGCATGCCGATGATATCGCTGATTGAAAAAGAAGGATTCCAGATTTTCGGAGAAGCGAAGACCGTTCTCCGGGTCAGCGACGGCCGGATTACGCTTCAGGCGGTTCTGGATTCCATACGGCAGGGGCGCGCTATTATCACGGACGGGCCATTCATATCATTAACGTTGACCAACGAAAAAAAAGACCAAGCCGAATTAGGCGGAACAATTTCCGGTCATAATTTTTCGGTTCATATCGAAACAGCGTCCACGGCGGAATTTGGCGCTCTTTCAGACGTGCGTATTATTTATGGAAAAATTAATAACGAAGAAAAAATCATCGGCGGTTTTCATCCCGGCCAATACCAATTCCGTCGCGAAATAAAATTGTCAGCTGAAGCGCCAGGCTACATCCGCGCGGAACTTGAAACCGCGGACGGGCATTTCGGATATACCAATCCGGTGTGGATATTACCCGATTCAAAACCATGAATGTGAATTGACTTCGCTATTCGATTTTCGTTATTCGGATGTTCTGCGGTTCTTATATTATAAACCTCATCTTGTCAATCTATCCCGCAGCAACGAAATACACCCTGAGGCTGAAGCTACCGGCTATGATATTCTTTTTATCGAATCCATTTCTGTTTTAGTAACGGCTTCCATTTCTCTGTCGCATTCGATATTTATGTATGAGGCATTCTAATAACCAATCGAACTTTTATTCGGCAACATCTATCATGCGATGAAGCACTGAGTATCGTTACCCCGGATTCAATGTGATCCGATTTTTCTGTGGATATCATTGCTAATTTTATTACATTACACGAAAAAGAAAGCAAAGGATGATCCGTCTACTGACTAATTTTCTTCTCTGGCTGCCGATGATAATACTCGGTGTTTTCAACGGCGCTTTCAGGGAATTGGTTTACCAGCCGCACTTCAATGAACTCCTGGCGCATCAGATTTCTTCACTCACCGGCATTCTTGTCCTGGGAGCGTACATCTGGGTCGTTACGCTCCGCTGGCAGCCGTTCTCCGCGAAAGAAGCCCTGCTGATCGGCGCATGGTGGGCTTTCCTGACGATTTCTTTTGAATTCGTCATGGGCCATTTCATCATGCATCATCCGTGGTCAAGGTTAATGATGGATTATAACATCCTCGAAGGACGGTTATGGGGAGCGGTGGTCCTGTGGCTGTTTGTTTCACCGTGGTTGTTTTATAAATTTCGTCCCGCATGAAATACAAAAAAGACACATCTGCGCCGAAAACAATCAAAGAATGGTCTGAAGACGACCGTCCGCGCGAAAAATTAGCGAAGTACGGCTCATCCGTGCTCAGCGACGCGGAACTGCTGGCGATCCTCATCAACACCGGAACGCCGCGGCAGTCGGCCGTTGACGTGGCGCGCG
>JBBIRG010000232.1:3211-4841 GCA_037441945.1 Bacteroidota bacterium
TGATCCATCAGTACCGCGACCTGCCTGAACTTGCAAAAAGAAACCACCGCGAACTCAGTACAATCCGCGGAATCGGCGAAACCAAAGCGCTGAAACTTATCGCCGCGTTCGAAATCGGAAGACGCATCCAATCTAAGGAAATCGCTAAGAAAACTAAAATCACTTCCCCGGATGAAATCGCTGAAATTTTCCTGCCGATTACGCGTGACTGGAAAGTGGAAAAGTTCGTTTTGGTCCTTTTGGACAGCGCCGGCCAAATCATGCGCGACGTCATTCTCACGGAAGGAACGCTGAACGCCAGTCTGGTGCATCCGCGGGAAGTGTTCAAAACCGCGCTGGATGAACGCGCCGCGAGCATCATCCTGATCCATAACCACCCCAGCGGCAATCCGGCGCCGAGCGCGGACGACCTCAAAATCACCGAACAACTGAAACAGGCCGGCCAGATCATGGGTATCCCGGTGCGGGATCACCTCATACTCGCGGGACAAACCTATACCAGCATGGCCAAGGAAGGTCTGCTGTAGAATTTGCCGGACTCCAACCGAATTAAAACTAATGACGGAAAACACCATGATCGCTTATGTACAAGGAACGCTGATTGAAAA
Organism: Bacteroidota bacterium; assembly: GCA_037441945.1. Classification (GTDB taxonomy): domain Bacteria; phylum CLD3; class CLD3; order SB21; family JBBIRG01; genus JBBIRG01. Next base: position 3,820 of record JBBIRG010000232.1, read on the forward strand.
ATTTCCAACGCACGCGCTGGTCGACGTCGGCGGCATCGGTTATGAAATCCATATCCCTCTGAGCACTTTTGAGCAGCTTCCGCAAACCGGCTCCGAATGTAAATTATTGACTCATTTTCATGTCCGCGAGGATATCCAGCAACTGTACGGCTTTCATACAGCCCCGGAAAAAGAAATGTTTCTTATCCTGATTTCCGTATCGGGCATCGGGCCAAAATCGGCGATCGGAATTTTATCCGGCATTTCCAGTGATGATTTCCGCCAGGCCGTACTCAAGGAAGACCAAATTGTATTATCATCCCTGCCCGGCATTGGAAAAAAAACAGCCCAACGGCTGATCGTCGAACTGAAGGAAAAAATATCGAAAATCACCTCTATCTCAACAGGAAAAGCGGCTCTTAAAACGACCTCATCTCCCCAGTTAGCGGATGAAGCGGTGATGGCGCTGGTATCGCTTGGTTATTCCCGTCCGCTGGCCGAAAAATCGGTTCTGCGTTATTTCCAAGAAAACCCCGGCACGATGCCGTCCTTGCAGGAACTTATTAAACTCAGTCTTCGCAAGCTTACGAACGGCTGACAAAGCAAAAATATCATTCGATGAAAAAGCCGTCGCACATGGTTGTGCTTTTTTCTTTCCTCATCCTTCCTTTACTGAACAGCTACGGCCAGCGCATCGATTTTATCCGCGACGATTTTATTGATATCCCCGGCGATACCGCGGCTGAAAACAGAATACTGGATCTGGTGAATGCCGAGCGCCTCAAAGCCGGACTGAAAAAAGTTATCTATGACCGCGCCCTGCGGTCCGCCGCCCGCCAGCACGCGGAGGAAATGCTCCGGTTAAATTACTTTTCCCATGCATCGCCCGTCAAAGGACTGGCAGACCCGGGCGACCGCGTGTACCGGACCGGCCTGACCGATTTCGCCGTCGGCGAAAACATCGCCCTGCACAGCCTGAACGGGTCATCCGCCGACATCGCCGGTAAATTCATGGAACAATGGATGAACAGTCCGGGCCACCG
>JBBIRG010000233.1:0-4839 GCA_037441945.1 Bacteroidota bacterium
CTCGGGCGATTGAACAAATGTACCCAGTATTGAGACCACTATGAATAAAATCGGTATAATCGAAAGCAGGAAAAAAAAAGCGATCGCCGCGGCATTCGTTGTGAGTTTATGACGGTCGAATATTCGCCCCTGAACGGTCATCGTATAGTAATAAACGCGAGTGCTCATCATCCAGTCGATTAATCGATTAATCTGACTGAAAAGATATTGAAAAAAATATTTAATCACATTGAACATAATTCTTTGCCGGTTAAATTACATACAAGGCAAAGTAAGAATTTAAAATTTAATAACAAACTAAAAAAAATATTCATTAGGAAAAACTGACGGAAAAAACGTCACGAAGTAAATTTCGTCATTATTAATATTTATCAGTCAAATATAAATAAATGTTTACAATAAAATATTTCGGTATTAATATTGCTTGAAATTCATTTCGGAGGTATGATATGAAAACTAAAAATAAAATATCCGCATTTCTGATCAGTGCAATATTTATTAGCGGATTGATTAGCGGTTGCTCTCTGAGTGACGAAGATTTCAGCGACATTCAGATGATCGAACAGATCATTAAGAAAGACCAGGAACAAATTTTCGGCGTCGAACTGGTGAATGACGAGCAGGCTTTACCGGAAGATTCTCTGGATGTACTTATGAAAACCGGCTTTTCGTTCAGCCGATCGGATTTTTACGCTGAATTACGCAAAAACCCGAGCCCAGGCGTTTTATTCGGCAGGGTCGTCCAGTCGGTAACGCGTTCTATTTTCGTTGAAAGAATGAATGACACGCTTGCTTCTGCGCGGGTTTCATATAAGCTGTCAGGCCAGCTAAGGATAATCCGTCCCCAGTGGTCACAGTCCAAGCCTTTTGAACATGAAATGACCCGGTATATGACTTTTGTAAAAATCAAAAATCCCGTTACCAATGAACCGTGGCATCGCGTCAGCGTGACGGCCGCATACGGCAACTCGTTCAACTCCGGGCTGATTCTTGATTCAATCCGTATCCTGACAACAGAAGATTCGATTCTGGCAGATGATCCTTATGACATTACTCTTCGCCGTGGAAATCCGCTGACGGTCAGACGCGGGCAATACATATGGCTGGATATCAAAATCCGTTCTGCAATCAGTCCGAACGACACGCTGGCGGCGTTTGTGATAAACGGCCAGAACCGTCACGCGGGTGAATTCAGGGAAAGAAAACTGTTATACTGTTTCCGTCCGAATCATTATGGACGCCTGATCCGCATCATGCCCGACCAGCGACTGGAATTCAATCAACTGATGATCGATGTATACGACCGCAATACGTTGAGAAAAATCCAGGAACCCTACCGTTCGCTGACGGTGGCGATCCCTTACCGGGTAATACCGTAAAACCTTAACCCCGGATACCGCGAAGCAATTTTCTCACCGCAAAGCCCGCAAAGGAAAACATTAGCCACGATCTGCCATGGCGGACAAAGGCACGAAGGTTTTATTATTAATCTTGATTCGGTCCGTGTCTTGGTGGCAGTTGGATATCTGCGTTCTCTGCGTAAAGAGAAACCTAACCACAGAGGCGGCGGAGACAACGCTGAGAAAATGTTGCCAGACACGGGCGCTAATCTTACTTCGGATATTTTTTTAACACTATCGCCAGCCAGCGATGAAATCTATGGAACGACTGCGCGGGCTCAAGGAACATAAAAATACATACTCGGTAATGACGTTTCCGTCATAGGACTTAAGTTTTTCGATCGTTTCCTGCGCGGCGCATTCCTGCTGAATCCAGATATTTTTTATTCCGGCTGTTGAAGCATCGTTGATGGCTTCACCTCCCGACTTCGCACGTCTTTTATGAAAAATATTTATAACTCTTTCATTAACAGGTATGATTTTTGAAATTACTTTTATAGCGCCTGAACCCTCAAAAAACGTGTCTGTAGATGTTTTACTATAGCGGTTCTACAGACGCACACTACAATGTGCTAAGTCAGGATAAAACCCAATGAATCGTTAATTCCGGTTTTTTATCCGGGCTTTTCTTCAATGACCTAAAAATTATTCTATGATATTTTACCGAACACTCCGCCGGCGTCATCGTAATTGAAAATCTCGCAGGTTTCGATGATGTAATGCCATCCATAGATCTTGAGTTCGCCGCTCCGCTTTTTAGCGCGAATATAGGAATAGGACAGCAGGTGATTCATCTGTTGGCGATGTTGAGTTGTTCGGTCATCCAGCTTCGTTTTTCGGAATCAACGGCGATATCGGTTTTCAGGCCGACAATACCTTAACAGGCCGTAACAGTTCAAGCCGTTTTCCCGTAAGCGGAAGGAATTACAAAGCATGGTCGACGAACACTCAATTTAAACAATCAGCTAAATATCTGAAATGAATGATTTATCGCGCAAAATCTAAAAAACAATTCTATACTAATAACGCAACAAAGACTATTCATTTCTTCAAACAAACTATTTTTAAAAATTATTGCAAAGAAGATAATCACTCATTACATTTACAGACATTAAATGGACTGAATAGGATGTTTAATTCACATCAACATAAAACCATAACTAAATGAGTTCTGTCATTGCGTCTTTCGGAATTATGCTATGTCTTGGCGGCGTGTACGCGTGGAGTATTTTTGTTCCCGAATTAAAACAAGAGTTTCGTTTTTCAGCCGCGCAAACGCAGTTAATTTTTGGAACATTAATCGCGGTTTTTCCAATTACAATGATATTATCAGGCAAATTAGAAAAAAGACTCGGCGCAAGGCGAAGCGCGATGATTTCGGCGATTTTTTTTGCCGCGGGTTATCTGACAACCGGACTTTCCGGCGGAAATTTTTTTGTAATCCTTTTCGGAGTTGGATTATTGACCGGAATCGGAACCGGATTTGGATACCTCATTTCACTGACAACGCCGGTAAAATTTTTTCCTCAAAAGAAAGGATTCATCACGGGCATCGCCGCGGCCGGTTTTGGTTTAGCGGCCGTTATTCTGACCGGAATTGCTGAAATACTTTTACGTTCCGGACATCATGTGCTGGATGTATTTATTTACATCGGCCTAATCTACGGAGCGGTTATTTTCATGCTGTCTTTTTTAATGCCAACATCTGCCGAGACAGAAGCTGGACAAAATGTTGATATTCTCCAACTCATTCGAAATGCCCATTTCACAAAATTGATCACGGGAATTTTTTTTGGGACTTTTGCGGGATTAATGGTGATCGGGAACCTCAAACCCCTGGGCGCTATATATGAGATTAACGATTCGATTCTGGCGCTGGGCATTTCTTTATTTGCTATCGCCAATTTTGCAGGGCGGCTCACCTGGGGTTTCATCAGCGATTATCTTGGAGCGCGTTGGACAATTTTCATTGCTTTAACTTTCCAGGCAATTTCAATATTTTTATTGGGATATCTTGATATAACATCTGGTTTTTATCTAATACTTTCATCGGCTGTCGGATTTGGATTCGGTTCAAATTTTGTCCTTTTTGCAAAAGAAACTGCCCACGAGTATGGGGTAAGCAATCTGGGTTTGGTTTATCCTTATGTCTTTTTAGGTTATGCGATTGCTGGAATATTCGGGCCGATGACGGGAGGTCTGATTCTGGATTTTTATGGGAACTATTCGTACGCCTTGTATTTCGCGGCTGTTGTAAGCCAAATCGGCGGGGTTTTGTTTATTATGAATTCGTTTATCGAAAAAATTAAAGCGCGGCAGAATAAAAAAAGCGTTTCGGGCAATACCTAAAATCGATTAATATCCGGACGACTCAAAACTATTTAGATTCAAAACGATTCTATAATAATCGCGACGCCCTGTCCGACGCCGATACACATGGTGCACAGCGCGCGATTGAGGGAACGGGCGCGTAACTGATGCGCGGCGGTTACCACAAGCCGGGCGCCGCTCATTCCCAGCGGATGGCCGAGCGCTATGGCTCCGCCCTGCGGGTTGACGCGCGGATCGTCGTCCGCGATATTCAGTTTTCTCAGGCATCCAAGCGCTTGCGCGGCGAACGCCTCATTCAGTTCGATAAGATCGATATCGCTGAGTTTTAAGTTAAGTCGGGTTAGTAATTTTTTCGTCGCTGGTACCGGGCCCAGTCCCATCACGCGGGGCAATACTCCGGCGGTTGTCATCCTGCTGATCCGGGCAATCGGCTTCAGATTGTACTGTTTTACGGCGGACTCAGACGCGATGATGATCGCCGCGGCGCCGTCGTTCACACCCGACGAATTGCCGGCAGTGATGGTGCCGGTTTTACCGGTCAGGGGTTTGAGTGAGGATAACTTTTCAAGGGTCGTTGAACGCGGATGCTCGTCGGCCGTAACGGTCAACGGATCGCCTTTAGGTTGCGGAATGACCACCGGAATGATTTCCCGGGCGAGTGATCCGTTCTTCTGCGCTATCAGCGCTTTTTCCTGGCTTCGCAGGGCGTAAGCGTCCTGGTCCGCGCGACTGATCGCCATGTCCGCCGCGATGTTTTCTGCGGTCTGCATCATCGATTCGGTTCCGTATTTTTCATCCATTGCCTTGTTAATAAACCGCCAGCCGATGGTCGTGTCGTATAATTTGATATTCCGCGAGAACGGCTCCGTCGCTTTGTCCATCACGAACGGAGCGCGGGACATACTCTCAACTCCTCCGGCGATCACGAGTTCGGCGTCACCCATAAGGATCATCCGCGAAGCGATGCCCACCGCTTCCATGCCGGATCCGCAGAGCCGGTTGACGGTCACGCCCGGAACGGTTTCCGGAAAACCCGCCAGCAGAAGCGCCATGCGCGCCACATTACGGTTGTCTTCGCCGGCCTGGTTCGCGCATCCGAAAATCACGT
>JBBIRG010000234.1:0-4245 GCA_037441945.1 Bacteroidota bacterium
GGATTCACGATCGCATCCATTATGTACGTATCCCATGCGCGGCGTACGGTCAGCGTCGGGGCGACGGTACTGCTTGCGGCGTCCTCCATTGCCGGAACGCTGATGATTTTCATTTTAGATCAGTACAGCGCAGGTCTTCTCCGGGAAGGCGACGTGAAATCCATTGCGCTGGCTATGTCCGCAGGTACGTTTATTCATGTGGCGACGACGGACCTGATTCCGCGTGTGAATGAATTACAGAATAAATGGACGCCGGTGATCGTGTTTCTCGGCGTCGGGCTTTTCTGGATCAGCACTTTATTACTGTCCCATCATCATTAATTATTCTACCGTAACGCTTTTCGCGAGGTTGCGAGGCTGATCGACATTGCATCCGCGAAGGACAGCTGTATGATAGGCGTATAGCTGCAGGGGAATGACGGATAACAGCGGGACAAGGAAATCGATTGTTTTGGGGATATAGACGACGTGTTCGGCCTTCGACTGAATGCCGGTATTGCCTTCGGTCGTAATAGCGATGATTTCGCCTCCGCGCGCGCGGACTTCTTCGATATTGCTGATGATCTTGTCGTAGATGGCGTCTTTCGGCGCGACGACAACCACCGGCATGTCATCGTCGATCAGGGCGATGGGGCCGTGCTTCATTTCCGCCGCCGGATAACCCTCGGCGTGAATGTAGGATATTTCCTTGAGTTTCAGCGCGCCTTCGAGAGCGACCGGGAAATTGTACCCGCGTCCGAGATAAAGCGCATTGCGTTTGTCTTTATACTGTCCCGCGATTTGCAGGATGCGGTCGTTGCTCTGAAGGATTTTCCGGACTTTTTCCGGTATTTTCCTTAATTCGTAAATGATTTCCTTCCCGCGGACGGCTGACATGTTTTTCTTCCGGGCGATAAGGACGGCGATCAGCGCCAGAGCGGTCAGTTGCGACGTGAAAGCCTTGGTGGAAGCGACGCCGATTTCCGGTCCCGCATGGATGTAAACGCCCGCGTGCGATTCGCGCGCAATGGTGCTGCCGACGACGTTGCAGACGCCCAGGACAACCGCGCCCCGGTTTTTTGCCTCGCGCATCGCCGCCAGGGTATCGGCCGTTTCGCCCGACTGGCTGATCGCGATAAACACCGTTCCGGGCGTAACCACGGGATTGCGGTACCGGAACTCGGAAGCGTATTCCACTTCCGCGTTGATTCCCGTCAGTTCCTCAATCATGTATTCAGCCACCAGCGCGGCATGCCAGGAAGTTCCGCAGGCGATGAACACAATACGGTTCGCGTTGACCAGATCGTTCAAATATTCGGCGATGCCGCCCAGCCGGGGCATTCCCTCATCGTCCACAAGTCGACCGCGCATCGCGTCGGTGATCGTATTGGGCTGTTCAAAAATTTCCTTCAGCATGAAATGGGGAAATCCCTGTTTCTCAATCCGGCTGACGTCGTAGGTGATTTCCTCCACCATTTTGACTAACGGCTGGTTGTCGATGGTTTTGATGTCGACGCCCTTGCGCGTGATGACGGCCATCTCGTGATCTTCGAGATAAACGACCTGCCGCGTGTGCGCGACAATGGCCGACGCGTCGGACGCCACGATGTATTCCCCTTCGCCGTAACCGATAACTAACGGGCTTCCCTGCCTGGCGACGATGATCTTGTCGGGTTCGTGTTTTGACAGCACCGCAATGCCGTAGGTGCCTTTTACGCAGGAAAGCGCCTCGCGGACAGCCCATTCAAGTCCGGAACCCGTGTTGTAAAATTCCTCAATCAGATGAACCAGCGTTTCCGTATCGGTTTCGGTATGGAACGCGTGTCCTTTCGATTCCATTTCCGTACGGAGCGAGGCGTAATTTTCGATAATGCCGTTGTGAATCAGCGTGATGTCGCCCGTCATGCCGGTGTGCGGATGGGCGTTGGTGCGGTTGGGAACGCCGTGCGTCGCCCAGCGGGTATGACCGATACCGATACTGGATTTGAAATTGACGTTCAGGAGGAGCTTTTCCAGATCGGCGATCTTCCCTGCCTCCTTATGGATTTCCAGCTTATCGTTTTCGATAACGGCGATGCCGGCAGAGTCATATCCCCGGTATTCCAGGCATTTCAATCCCTTGATCAGTAAAGGCAGCGCAGGCCGGTGACCGATGTAAGCAACTATTCCGCACATAAAATAACCTTATCAAAATTAAAACAAGACCATGATTCCGAATTATGACCCGGAATTCATATAATATGTTTTGAACTTTAATGAAATAATTATGAGTTTTCAAGTGTTTTCTGGGAAAACTTTATGGCATGGTTTGAGGTGAGCGTTGAATTTCTGTTGTAATCTTTTTCCCATCTGATCTTTTTAGTTTATAAAGCGAGGATGATAAAATCAGAAAGGATGTTTATTTGAATTGTTACACAGATCCGTTTGTTTTTGACGAAAACGGATCAAACAGCTCAGCTCAGCTCATCTTAACTTATATTTGATCTTTTTAGACTCCTAACAAAATGCTTGATTATCCATTAAAATATCATTACCTTTCAAATCCAAGTTAAACAAAGGAATACGCATGGCCGCGTTTACGTCGACTATTGCAGAATCTATGAATCGCCTGGGCACAGAAACCGCTTTTGAGGTATTGGCAAGAGCGCGGGCTTTGGAAGCAAAAGGGAAAGACGTGGTCCATCTTCAGATCGGAGAGCCGGATTTTGACACACCTTCAAACATTGTCGAAGCGGCCATCAAAGCTCTGAAAGAAGGCTGGACGCATTACGGGCCGGCGTCCGGACTGCCGGAATTAAGGCTGGCGATATCGGAATATATTTCGGAAACCCGCGCCATAGACGTGCTGCCCGACGAAGTCGTTGTGACGCCGGGGGGCAAACCGGTATTGTTTTACGTTGCGCTAGCGCTGCTTGAACCTGGTACCGAAGCTATTTATCCGAATCCTTCATATCCGATTTACGAATCGGTAATCCGGTACACCGGCGCCAAACCCGTTCCGGTACCCATGCTCGAGGAAAAAAATTTCAGTTTTGATATATCGGAGATCCGAAAAAAAATCTCTCCGAAAACACGCCTGATTATTCTTAATTCCCCGGCGAATCCGACCGGCGGGGTACTTTCGAAGCAGGATCTTGAGGAAATAGCTAAGATCATCAGTCCGTACAATTGTTTTGTGCTTTCGGACGAAATTTACAGCCGTATCATTTATGACGACGCGCATTACAGTTTTGCATCATTGCCCGGCATGAAAGAGCGGACGATTATTTTAGACGGATTTTCAAAAACCTACGCGATGACCGGCTGGCGGGCGGGATATGGCGTTATGAATCCGCATTTGGTAAAAGCCGTCAACCGCCTGATCACGAACTGCAATTCCTGCACAACGACGTTTGTCCAGAAAGCCTGCATCGAGGCTCTGAAAGGGCCTCAGGATGAGGTTGCCCGAATGGTGGAGGAATTCCGGAAACGCCGCGACTTTTTTGTTCAGGGACTGAATGCCATCAAAAACATTTCCTGCAAAACGCCACAGGGCGCGTTTTATGTATTTCCGAATATCAGCCGGCTCGGGATGAAATGCCGTCCATTTGCCGAATATTTGCTGAATGAGGCCGGCGTCGCCTGCCTTTGCGGGGTCACTTTCGGCGAGTACGGCGAGGGATACCTGCGCTTCTCCTATGCCAATTCACTCGAAAATATCGAGAGGGCCCTGGAGCGTATCCGCAAAGCCGTGGAACATTTCTGATCACCAACAAACCTATCCAAGATCAACGATAAAGGAGAATAGATAGTGTCAACGCAATCTTCAGAAACAGTTGTTAAGAAAACGCCTTTTTACGATCAGCATGTCGCCGCGGAAGCCAAAATGGCGGAATTTGCAGGCTACTGGATGCCGATCCGCTATGACGGCGATATCGCCGAACACCAGCGCGTACGTACAACTGCCGGTGTGTTTGACGTGTGCCACATGGGCGAATTTTTCGTCTCGGGCAATAACGCGCTCGATTTTCTTCAGAAAGTCACGGTGAATGACGTCTCCAAATTAGCCGTTTATCAGGCGCAATATTCCGCGATGTGCAGAGAACACGGCGGCATTGTTGACGATCTGATCGTTTACCGCCTGCCGGACCGTTACATGCTGGTCGTGAATGGCGCGAATGTGGAAAAGGATTTTAACTGGCTGAAATCCAACTGTCCTCCGGATGTATCGCTGATTGACGATACCGACCGGATCGCGCTCCTCGCCGTTCAGGGTCCGAATGCGCG
>JBBIRG010000234.1:4255-4785 GCA_037441945.1 Bacteroidota bacterium
TATCCAGCCTTTGACCCAGACAAATTTATCGGCCATCAAATTTTACTGGTTTGCCCAGGGCGAAATGGCCGGCGTTCCCATGACGATTTCACGAACCGGCTATACCGGCGAGCTCGGCTATGAACTTTATTTTGACCGGAAATACGCCGTTCAGGTGTGGGACGCCGTGATGAAAGCTGGAAAAGATCTCGGCGTCGGACTGGCCGGACTCGGATGCCGCGATACGCTGCGGCTGGAAATGAAATACTGCCTTTACGGAAATGACATCGACGAGACCACGCATCCGCTGGAGGCCGGATTAGGCTGGATTACCAAACTGACAAAGGGCGACTTTATCGGCCGGGACGTCATGGTGAGAGCAAAAGAGGAAGGATTGAAACGCTTGCTCGTAGGATTGGAAATTGAAGGCAAGGTTCCGGCCCGACACGGATATGAAGTTTTCAAGGATGGCAAAAAAGTCGGGCATGTTACCAGCGGCACAATTTCACCTTCATTGCAGAAAGCGATTGCCATGGCGTATATTGAAAAAC
>JBBIRG010000235.1:0-4762 GCA_037441945.1 Bacteroidota bacterium
GATGAGCAGGCCGAGCCGGTGGAGGCCGCTATGCCCGCATCCCTGAGCGACAACCCGAAACTCACGACGATCGCCTCGGGCAAAATAATCAGGGACCAGCCGGCGTAAATTTCCAGCAATTTAGCAGAACCCATGCCAAAACCGACTCCCAGTATTCCTCCCAGCAAACAGATCAGAAGGGCTTCAATGATAAACTGGCTGAGAATATCCTTTTTTTTCGCGCCGATAGCCTTACGGATTCCTATCTCCCTTGTTCGTTCCGTAACGGAGACGACCATAATATTCATAATCCCGATTCCGCCGACAATCAGTGAAATCGCTGCGATTGAGGCAAGCAGAACCGAGAGTGTTTCGCTGGTTTCCTGCGCGGTAGATATGATGTCCGCCTGGTTGAAGACCGTGAAATCATTCGGCTGGTCGGATCGCAAACGGTGCCGCCGCCGGAGCGTCCGCTCAATGTCGATCATCGCGTCTTCCATAAATGCGGGATTAGCAACCTTGAACGAAAGACCGTTGATGAAATCGACGCCGAAAAGCCTCCTCTGGGCCGTCGGCAACGGCGCGACAATCTGGTCGTCCTGACTCATCATTCCTGATTGTCCCTTCACCTGGAACAACCCGATCACTTGAAAATTCTGTCCTCGAACTTTAACGGTCTTTCCGATCGGAGACCCGGATTCAAATAAACTCTGGTATACCTGACTGCCGAGAATGCATACCTTACTGCCAGCTTTAAATTCCTCGGCATTAAAAAAACGGCCTTCCCGGAGTTCAAAATTTCTTACGACAGGATAAGAAAGCGTGGTCCCGACGACGGAAGTATTGACGTTTTTATTCAGGTATTTGACCTGTGACTGACGGGATAATTCGGCGGAATAATCAATGATGAGTTTGGAATCGCGCATTACAAAATCACCGTCTTCGATTTCAAGCGATACGGCTGTCCCAGCTCCCAGCGAAGCGCGTCCCAGGCTCTGTGAACCCGGGCGCACAAATAGGATATCCGTGCCGAGACCTTTCATTTGTTCGGCGACACGCTGGCGCGCGCCTTCGCCGAGGCCAACCATCGTGATGACCGCACCGACGCCGATGATGATGCCGAGCATCGTTAGAAGGGCGCGCAGCTTATTCGCGCGCAGCGCTGTGACCGCGGTCAGAAAGCTCTCAAAAAAATTCATGGACTACCGCCCTCCCGAAGGATTGAATCCGGAACGCGCTTTCATACGGTCTTTGCGCATTTCCGCCTCGCGCCTGACCTGAGAGGCCTTGATCATCATCACGCGCGTACTGTCCGTCAGGCCGGATAAAACCTCGGATTCGTCAAAATTGGACAGGCCGATACGCACCGCCTGCATCCTCAGTTCACCGCGATCGTCAATGACAACAAATTTGACGGTTTCCGACTGTGAAGTTTCAACCGGATCTTTCCCATCCCCTGCCGGTTTTTTTCTTTTTTTTGAAAAATCTTTATCCGATCCGGGGTCTCTTTTTGTCCTTCCGGAATGAAGAGAATCCGCCGGTTTTTTCCTGTCTGTTTTTTCTAAAGGGTCCATCTTGACTGCGGCTTCAGTCAGCATGCGCATGTCGTTCTGCAGTTCCTGACGGTCGCGTAGAAGATCGTTGGCGATAAGCAGAGCGTTTTCGCGGCGGTCGATATCAATTGTTATGGAAGCGTTCATACCGGCTTTCAGTAGATGCCTGCGGTTCGGGACGAGAATGATGACGTCAAAAGTCGTGACATTCTGCGTAACCGTGGATTGCGCTGCTATGCGAACGACCTTGCCCGTGAAGGAAAGATCAGGATATGCGTCGGCGATGATACGGGTCTCCTGCCCGATGCTGACGCGGCCGATATCCACTTCATCAACTCCGGCCACGACGTATACTTCGTCCATATTCGCCACACGGGCAATGACGGTTCCTCCGCCGACATTGGATACCGCCGACGCAATGATCTGCCCTGCGGATACGTTGCGCGACAGCACAAGCCCGTTGACCGGAGACAGCACGATGGTCTCGGCCAGCTTCTGGCGGGCAAGAAGCAGGGCCGACTGCGCCTTGACCAGAGCGGCTTTCGACCGTACATAATCCACATGATACTGGTCGTAATCCTGCTGGGAAATAAGCTGTTTTTCAAACAGGTCTTTCGAACGTTTCCAGTTGTTTTCCTGCTGGATCAGCGTCGCCGCGGCTACCTGCGAATCGGCAAACGCCTGCTCAAACGCGTTGCGTGTGTCTGTCTGATCGAGCTTCGCGATCAGCTGTCCGACGCGTACCCGGTCGCTGGCTTCCACCGGAATCTGCTCGACGATGCCGCTCGCTTTAGATTTGATCTCGATCACGTTGACCGGCGTTACCACGCCCGTCGCCGAAACAGTAACGCGTATGTCCCCGCGGTGAAGCTCCATCTCCCGCTTGACCACAAAGGCCGCTGCCGGAGATCCTCCGGAGACGTCCGATTCCGGCAATACAAAAAAATAATAAATGAGTGCGAGAATAAATAACAGAATCGTTCCGCTGATGATTTTCTTTTTCACATTGTCCTTTCCGTTAGATAATCGTTCTTAAACCGGTATTAGACGCACGTATAATAATAAAGTTTAAGGCTAATTTCAATTCTGCGGATCAAATCCGGAGATTATTTTATAACCAGTGAATCAGCGCAGCGCCATGCTGATAATACTGAACACAGCCGCCGCAATGAAGGTTAACATGCCGAACGCGGACAGTCCAACGGTCCGCATCATTATCAGACGCAACGGAATGAACACCATCAGCGCCATAACCAGATCGGCTCCGGAATTGTTCCAGCGTGTATGAATCATATCCGCCAATGAAGCCGAACTCTCGCCGAGAAAAAACGCCGTCGCGGGAAGCAGGCGCGCCAGGTATATCCTTTTTTTATTTTCCGGCATCGCCTTTTTTTCATCACGTTCCGACGCAAGACAATACCATGTGAATCCTGCCAGAATAAAACCGAGCACGACTAAAATCAGCTTCAGCCAGGCCGGCCATTTCGCCGGATCACCAAATTCCGGATCAAATGTCATGGCTATGAAAACACTGATGTAAAAAGGGAAAAAAGCGTATACTAGAAAACCAACCCAAATAAATCCCCGATGAACAAACCGGGGAATCGTGAGACTTGACTGCTCCAGAAGCGGCCTGCCGCGGGATCCTATGCCGTATTCTCTCACTTGCCGGTATATCCAGAAAACGGCCAGATAGGACGGTAACAGCAGATAAGCAATCAATTCATTCGGTATCAGGTGAATCCCGAACAGCGCCAGCAGCATCGTCAGGATATAAACACCGTCCGTAAGTCCGGAAACAAATTTTTCATTCACAGATCAACTCCGATGTTAAGACAAACCTTGTTTTCTTATCATTCATCAAAAAAATGTTTACCGGTAATTTTCCGGTTTCGGCCGAAAGCGTCTTTTTCTGCGAATCAACGGCCATAAGAGTTCATGATTTTTTTCTTTTAAACAAATACGCGCCGTCTTTCATTTCCGCTTTTACGCCGTCATGCACGGCAAACTGCGCTCCGCTCCAAATGGAAGCGCAACCGTATTCGCCTTTTTTACTGAGCGCATAAAATTTGACGTCAAATTTCGGGGTACGGTCATTATTTAAAAGACGCGCAGCTTTAGTCTGATCGGTAATCCGACGACAGGCCAGCAGGCAGGCTTCTTCGGGCGACTTGCCTTGCCGCATCCATTCAACTATCATGACGCTGCTGCAGCTGAGCAGGTTCGCTTCCCCCCGCCCTGTGGAACCCGCCGCGCCGACGTTGTTATCCACGTAAAGGCCTGCGCCGAGTATCGGCGAATCGCCCACTCGCCCGGGAATTTTGTAGGCCAGGCCGCTGGTAGTTGTCACACCCGCTATGTCTCCATTCGCGTCCATACCCAGGCAATTGATGGTCCCGTGATGGCGGTAAAACGGTTCAAACAGCGCGCCGATGTCTTTTTCGTCAATGGAATGCGGGGGCAGCCAGTCATCCTGGTTGCTGATATTTTCCTTCCAGAGCAGCCATGCTTTCCGCGCCTTATCGGTCAGCAGGTTTTCTTCGCGAAACCCGTGCGCTCGGGCGAATTTCAGCGCGCCCTCGCCGACCATCAGGACATGATCGGTTCGTTCCATCACAACTTTCGCCAGCTTCGATGGATGGCGGATATTCCTCAGTGAGGCGACGCCCGCTCCCCGGCAGGTCGGGCCGTGCATCACGCAGGCGTCAAGCTCAACAACGCCTTCTTTGTTCGGCAGTCCGCCGTATCCGTCGCTGGTATCTTCCGGATCATCCTCAACGATCTGTACGCCGGTAATGACAGCATCCAGCGGATCGCATCCGTTTCGGATCATCTGCATCGCCCTGCTCACAGCCTCAAGTCCGTTGGCGCTTGCAATGAGGAGCGGTTTGCCGGTTGGCTTCCAGGACGAATAATTGAAACTGAACCGCGAAAGCATCAGTCCCCCGCCCGCAAGCAATCCGTTACGGATAAAATCCCTTCGATTTTTTTTCATGGCGCCTCCTGTTTCTTACATGTTAATATTAATATTGATAACCTTCAAACGGAAAATATTTTTACCGGTATTATATTCATTAATCGCCATATTGAAACAACCTGCTGGGAAAAACAAACTTACTTGCAATTCTGCCCGTCCTCGTTTATCTTGCTGTTTATGACTGTTCATTTGATTTTCCATTGCCGTATCGCATTTCTGGTTGTGATGTATCTGTTAGGCGCTCATAACGTTT
>JBBIRG010000236.1:0-4735 GCA_037441945.1 Bacteroidota bacterium
GCGCGCGGCAGTTCCTCCACGTCTTCTTCTTCCTCGCCGGTATCCAACGCTTCGGTTTGGAATTCCTCGGCAGTTTCAACGCGGTAGCCGAATTCGCTGGCCACCAGCGTAATCGTATCCATGTCGAGCCGCTGGTTGATCGATACGATCAACCCCAGCGATAAACAAGTTTTAATGACTTCGGATACATCCACTTCCATTTGGTCGGCCAGTTCGTGCGCGGATATGTATTCGGGCACGCGAATGACCAATTGTTCATCGGCCTGGGCGGTTTCGAGCGCCTCGGCTTCGCGTTCGGCGCGGATTTTTTTCTTGCGTTTCTGGCGTTCCTCTCCGAGCGTTCCGGTATCGCCCATTTTAGCGAGAGTTTCCCGGATTGCGCTTTCAACGTCCTTTTCGTCAATTTTTGCTTTTCGCCGTTTTTTCTTTTTGTCTTTCGACGGCTTTGCGAGCAACCCCTCCGGGTCGCATTCACCGTCTTTTTTCTTTTTATGGCGCCGGCCGGATTGTCCCGCGCCGTGTTCGTCTTTCATGGCCTGGCGTTCCAGCTGCTGGCGCGCTTTTTCAAAGGCCTGCTTGAATTCCTCGATTGATTTCGGGGATGACTTGATGGTTTCCAGCAAGTCGATTTTTTTCTTTTCGGTTTTTTTAGGCGTTTCAGCGGTTTCCGCTTTTTCCTTCCGCGGTTTTGTATCTGCCGTCAACGGCTGAGTTAGTTCATGCTTTACCGTTTGTTTTTCAGCGATCCTGGTCAAATCTTCCGCGGGCGTTTCCGCGGCCGTCACTACCTCTTCCTCAACAGCCGGCTCTATCCGCCTCCCGGGAGCTTCAGCGGACAGTTCAGGCGTTTCATCCCCGGCGGTTTCCGGTGATTCTTTTTTGTCGGTTTTCTCGCGTTTGTCTTTCTGTTTCAGGTAGATTTCCGCGTGCTTTTTTTCCTTGCTGAAACGGGCCAGAATCTTTTCCAGCATTTCCTCATCCACGGCGCTCATGTGGTTTTTCACGGTCTTATAACCGCTTTTCTGAAGAAACGCGATGATCTCCGTGTGACTGACCAGGAGTTCTTTTGCGATCTGAAATATTTTTTTGCCTGTTTTTGCCATACAAAACCGATCTGTTAATTGGAAATGCGTTTTATCATCGAAATCAATTTATTCCGCGACCTCGTCGTGATGCCCTGCAGGTTCTCGATTTCACGGATATCGGTAACATCGCCCAGCCGTATGTAACCGGCCGCGTTAAGAATGTCGGTCGCCACTTTAGAAACGCCCTTAATGTCGGTAATCATCATGTCCGGGGATACTTCCGCTTCGTCATCAGCAGTTTCCTGAACCTGCTCTTCATCGTCTTCGTACGGGGCAGGCGTACTGAACGCCGCTGAAAACTCCTCGCTGACTTGGTTGCTCAGTTCGGAATACTTGATCGTCTGGATTGTATAACCCGTCAGGCGCGAAGCAAGATTGATATTCTGTCCGTGCCGGCCGACGGCGATGGACATTTCGTCGTCGTTGATGATCGCGACCGCGTGCCGTTCCGTGGTATCGACCTCGACTTTGATCGGTTTGGCGGGGCTGAGCGCTCGGGATATCATGATTTCCGGATCGCTGCTCCAGTTGACAATATCGATTTTTTCGTTATTCAGTTCCTTCACGATTGCCTGGATCCGTATGCCTTTCATGCCGACGCAGGCTCCGACGGCGTCGATGCGTTTGTCGTTCGAATACACGGCGATTTTCGTCCTTTCGCCCGGATCGCGCGCGATCATCTTGATCTCGATGATCCCGTCGTAAATTTCGGGCACTTCATTTTCAAACAGCTTGAGCAGGAACCGCGGGTCGGAGCGTGATATAATAATTCTTGGTCCGCGCGGGTCGTCGATCACGCGCTTGACGAGCGCCTTGAGGGTTTCTCCGCGTTTGTAGCGCTCGTTTTCGATCTGTTCGTCCCGGGGCATGAGCAGTTCGGTGCGTTCAAAACTGACGATTACTTCTCGGCGCTGCACCTGGCGGATTTCGCCGACGATGATCTCGCCGACGCGGTTACTGAACTCGTTCAGAACGATCTTCTTTTCAATATCGCGGAGGCGCTGGCTTAAGGCCTGCCGGGCGCTGTTGACCAACCTGCGTCCAAAACTGCCCGGATCGATGACTTCGATGTATTCCTCGCCGACCTCCATGTCAGGCTCAAACCGGTGCACCGTATCGATATCGATCTGCGTGATGGGATCGTCTACTTCTTCCACCACTTGTTTTTGCTGGTAGATTTCGATGGCGGCTTTGTCTAAGTTGACGACCACGTCAAAATTGTCGGTTGTTCCGTATTTTTTCTTGATCATCATCTTGAAAATATCTTCGATGATAAGATTGAGCTCGTCTTTATCAATATTCTTCTCTCGCGCGATTTGACTAAAGGCATCGATTATGTCACTGCCATGGGATTCCATGATACCTCCGTATTGGGTGTATATTAAGTAAGATTAATTCCATTCGATTTGCACTTTGGCAATTTTAATTTTTGCAAGCGGTATGGTGACCGGCTGAACGGCATCTTTTTTCTTTTTGGATACGGGCTGTAGAATGACCGCGTCATCCTGATAACCGGTTAACTTTCCCTTCTGTTTGACTTCCGCGCCCTGCTCGCCTTCATAAATGATTTCGAGGTTTCTGCCGATATTCTTTTTAAACTGCCAGTCATGCTTTATGGGACGGTCAATGCCGGGCGACGAGACTTCAAGAACACAGGAATCGCCGAAGATCCCGGAGGATTCCATCTGCTCACTGATGCGAATGGAAAACGTACGGCATTCGTCGATCGTGATACTGGTAACGCTGTCCATATAGACCGTGAAGGTATGTTTTGACTTGAATTGCTTATGATCGATATCGACTAGGCGAAATTTTGAGAACCGGAGCAAATCTTCGGTGATTTCTTTGATTTTGTTGATCAGGATATCCATAAAACGATTCCGGCAAATAAAAAAGTGGGTCTCGCGAACCCACTCAGAAATAAGAAACTCAATTGCTGTAGGATTATAATATATTAAAGAATCAAAAGCAAGAGAAAAGTTGAGTTTTTTTTGCTTTTTGTAATACCAATATAGAAATGTCATGTTTTCGCCAATTTAGAAATGTCAGTATGATTACATTGGTAATCTTCAAGTTGAAAGGAGATTATCATGAAAGGCATGCTGACTATGAGCAACAAGGAACAAAGGCGCACAGAATTTCTACAGATGTGGGAGCGGGGAGAGTTTACGGTGAAGGAATTAAGTCAGAGTATGCAACCGAGCGAGCGACACACCCATCGGCTGATAGCTCGCTACACCAAGCAGGGCATTCGGGGCATCGTCCATGGTCTTCGCGGAGCACGTTCCAATCGAGCCCTGTCGTCTTCGTTCAAGAAGAAGGTACAGCGGCTCTTTGAAATTCATTACCGTGATTATGGGCCGACGCTTTTAAGCGAAATCTTGCTGAAAAATCATGGGCTGAAGATTAACGATGAGACGCTGCGCGGTTGGTTTGCGGGCAAGTGGCATGTTTCCCGCAAAAGCAGGAAACACCGCAAGAAGCGGGAACGGCGAAGCGCTATAGGCGAAATGATCCAATTCGACGGAAGCGATCATGATTGGTTTGAAGGCCGCCATCCGTCTTGTACACTGCTTGTGGCTATCGACGACGCTTCCAATAAGGTGTTTGCACGTATGGTTTTATCGGAGAACGGCGAAGATGTAATGCGTACATGGAAAAGATACTGCGAGCGTTACGGCGTTCCGCAATCGGTATATCTGGATCGTCATAAAGTTTACCAAGCCGAAAAAGAAGGACATCACACCGATCTGAGCCGAGCGATGGAGTGTTTAGGCGTTAAAATGATCATTGCGAAATCTTCACAAGCGAAAGGCCGCGTGGAGCGCGTCAACCGAACATTGCAGGATCGCCTGATCAAGACAATGCGACTAAAGAAAATCACCACTATTGCCGAAGCCAATCGCTTTCTGGAAAATGAGTTTTTAGGCGAATTTAACGCGCAATTTGCGCATTCCGAAGACTTGCGCGATGTGCACCGGCCGCTTACGGGCTATGACGTCAAAAACATTTTCTGTTTTCAACAAGAGCGCGTTTTGCGAAACGATAATACGATTCAGTTTGAGAGACGTTTTATACAGCTGTTAGACGCGCAGAAAGGCCTTCCCAAGCCCCGAACGACCGTCATCCTACGTCACAATGGCTGGATGGTTCATTGCATGTGTTTTATCGCATGAAAGAACTCGATTTTAAGCTTTTGGATGAAAAACCGAAACCCAAAAATAAAGTAAAGACCAAACCGAAAGCCGATCATCCTTGGCGTAAATTCAGACGTTCCAAAACAACACAACGTCAAACTTCATGGCCCTGGAATAACTAGTGAAAAAATATAAAAAACGAATCATGCCTCTGTTTAAAAAAAAACAAAAACCTTGATACATTCTGATTTTACTCTGTGTTAATATGCTAAATACGAAAAATAACTGTAATATCTTAAAAAAATAAAAAACCAAAAACCGAATACCAAATACCAAATGCAGAATACCTTAAACCAAATACACTAAAACATGACATTTCTAAATTGGTATTACAGGTCACCTATTTGTTACGCTATCAATATCTTTTCGTTCAGTTCGGGTGTAACGTAAATGTGCTTCAGAGCGGTGATGATCGGCGGAAGTTCATCGCGGCTTTTTAACGATACTTTTATT